>CALKWL010000332.1 GCA_938004235.1 uncultured Gammaproteobacteria bacterium | reverse complement strand
CGAGGATGTGGTGGCAACCTTTGATTTGGGGCGGCCTGACGAACATGATGTGTGTGAAGCCTGTGCTGAGTTTTACCACCCCTGGCGGCTTACTTATTTGGACTTAGAATAAATTTGGCGTAAATGCCCCGCTTTGGCAGAAGCGGTAAACCGAGGGAAATGACAGCTATGATACCCAACCCAAACACTCAAGTTGAAGATGTAACGCTGGAACTTGCTGCCGTTCGTGGCGGCCGCGACAAAATGATCGATCTTTTCCTGCACGAGCGTGACCGGTGCGCCTACTTGGCCACCAAAAAGATCGCGCTGCCGGGTGGGGGGATCGGTTTTGTCCAGTACATTTGTCTGGCCACCGATGAAGATGCGGCGCGGACGGCCATGGCCGAACTTGCAGGCCCAGGCGAAATCGATCTGAAGGTTATCCCGACCGCGGTAATGTCGCGTGACTGCACCGTGCTCGATTTTGTA
The DNA here is from genome assembly GCA_938004235.1 of uncultured Gammaproteobacteria bacterium. Lineage (GTDB taxonomy): Bacteria > Pseudomonadota > Gammaproteobacteria > Halothiobacillales > Halothiobacillaceae > Thiofaba. Next base: position 2,582 of record CALKWL010000332.1, on the reverse strand, counting down.
GCAACCAAATAGCAGTTTATTTTATCAACGGCCGTTGGAGCGTGGCAGCGCCAGGCCAATAGAAAAAGGAATGACAGTATGGCAACAATAGAAAAAGAACTAGGCAGAGTGAAGTGGTTTAACCGGACGAAGGGGTATGGCTTCGTTATTGCCGACAGTGATGAAGCCGAATTGTTTGTCCATTATTCGGACATCGTTGAAGGTGGCCAGTACGAGAAGAACCTGGAAGACGGTCAGAAAGTGCGTTTCCGGCGTGAGCACGGGGAGCGTGGACTAAAGGCTATGGCCGTGGAGAAATTACGGTCGTGAAAGTGAGCCCGTTTGCGCCAAAACGTCCGGCCCTTGCTTGGTATGGCGGGGGCTGGACGCGCGCACCCTGGACAATCTCCCACTTTCCGCAGGCTGCACTCGTCAACTATGTGGAGCCTTGCATGGGAGCCGGGTCTGTTTTTTTACGGAAGCCTAAAGCTCGCCTGGAAACGCTCAATGATAGAGATAGGCGTGTTACCAACTTCTTCGAGCAGCTGCGGACCAATCTTGATGCGCTGCTGCATCTGATCAAATGGACGCCGTATGCTCAGGCCGAGCTGGCGCGCTGCATTCCCGTAGCCGACGATCCGCTGGAAGATGCCCGGCGCTTTTTTATCCTGTGCTGGCTCACCCTTCAGGGTGGGCCAACAGCAAGGCCGGGGGATTTCCGCTATCAGAAGAACGTTGAAAACCGATACGCACCACCGCCATGGGATATTGTCGATCGTGAAGATTTGTATGCAACGGCAGATCGACTGCGTGGTGTGCAGATATTTTCTGAGGATGCCATTGTATTTATTCGCCGTTTTCTACAACAAGAAACATGTGTAATTTACTTTGACCCACCTTATCTACAAGACGATCGGGCCAGAGAGAATGGGTACAACCACGAGCCGTCTCCTGCTTGGCACCGCCTGGCTGCTCAAGTGCTGCGGCAGCATAAGGGGTATGTCATTGTGGCCGGTTACAAGTCGAGATTGTATGAGCGCATGTACGAGGCTTACGGCTACCAGCGGGTTGAACGGGTGCAAAAAGATAGAGCCGGCAATCTCCGCGTTGAATGTCTTTGGCTTTGTCCCCGGACGCAGCAGGCGCTGGCTGAAGAGAAGTTACAACGAGAGAAACGGCCGTTGTCTTTAACCTTATTTGATGGAGTTACGTCATGATTAAATATCAGATTGTGTGGCAATCAAGAATTACTGGTGCTAAAGCTACTGGTGAACCTATTTTTTCTAGTGAAGCCGAAGCGTGGAAGGCGATTGAATTATTGGCACCTATTGGTAGGGCTAACGGACGCCATTTTGTGATGGAATATTTCATCGCTACACCTACAGGCCAGCGTCTGGCGCAGCTGGCTTTGCTGCTCGCCTTTGTGCTGTTGATTGTTTTGTTGGGTATGTGAAACGGCTGTTGTCGATAATTGGAGATCAATATGTTGATATTAAACCCTTTGGTTTGGCTCGTGCTTTCAATATGTTTGGGCTTGACGGCCAGCTGGGCAAAGATGCGCTATGACCTAAATGTCATTGTGCATCGGAATCGCCAGCTTTTATTCCGGGCCAACGCCTTTTCTTTTCTGACAATCATCTCTGTGTTGATGCTGGTTTTGTCAGTTGTAAATAGCTGGGTGTGATGGGCAGCAACTATTCTTCCCTGCTTGGCCCACGTGGGTTTCTGTCGAACTTCCCCCCTGATGTGGTGGCCGTAGTCAATGGCCAGCCGATCACCAAGGCGGATCTGCTGGCAACGAAACATCGAATCCAGCGGCGGCGATTGGCCAACAAGCGCACCTGCTGGGAACCGGTGATTAAGCCTTGCTTTGTGTGGGTTTTTCGCGTGGAGAGCTTTGCCTATTACGGGTGGCACCTGTACATCAAAACGCTGCATAAAGAGTGGTGGATCAGTCGGGGGCAGCCTCTTGGCCCACACTCAAAAGCCTGCGTAAAGGCAATGCAGATGTTTCCCTGTGGCTACTTACCGATGATTGAAAATCTGCGCTACTGGATGCCGGCGTTTGCTGAAGCGCATCATTGGCCTACCCGGAAACGGCCGCAGCACCAGGGCCTGGCGCTGGCTCGGGTTAAATATGACCCGTTTAGTGGACAACTAATTGAGTTGTTAGATGTGGAGAAATCTCTTGAAAGAATCTAATTTGCCGCATTTCAAACGTGTTTTATATTGTTATCAGTCATCCCTTGATGAGATGTTTTCACGTGTGGTCAAGGGGCGGTATCAAGGTAAGAATGGAAAAAACGAGCGTGTTTATAACTGCAAGAATGATGTGGCGTATGTTTTGTGGGGGCATGAACGCGACAAGCCAGACCAAATAGTGTTGAAAAATAAAAAAACGGGTATTGAGCGAGTTTATGTCTCTAGAGAAATCGCTGTGTCCCAGGAGTAAAATCTAATGCGTGATATTCATTATAAAGATCGATGGGAAACTATTACATCTGAGTGGCCAGTAATGGAACAGGTGACAATCACCCGGACCGTTGACGGGGAAGAAAGTACAGAAACCACCCATATAACCAAGCGTCACGTGGTGATAGATT
>CALKWL010000331.1 GCA_938004235.1 uncultured Gammaproteobacteria bacterium | reverse complement strand
TGTACCGCGATGAGCGCGCTGATTTATTCCATGAATGGAATAAATCAGCATTTACCTAGTGGAGTGCAGGACACTCCACAGCGCGCCATACCGAAGCATCACGCAGAAAAAAAAGGCTTCAAACCCTGTTCAAAGTCTCACTGAATGGCGCATTGCCACATGACGGGTTTGAGCGTGTAGGTATAGGCTGATGCAGGAGCCCCAGCCGACTCCAGCGACTTGGCACAAGTCTTAATTGAGGGCGCTTCCCCCGATGTCGGCAGTTTATTGGTGTCAAACAGGTTCGTTTTGATGGCGCTGCGTGGTTTTATCGTGCAGGCGTCCTAAAGCGGTTGAAGGCTGAATATCAGGCCGAGAAAGATCGCAGCGCCGAACCATTGATTGTTTTTGAAAGCACGAATGCAGGCGGCAGGTTGATAATCACGTATCAGCCATTGCTGCCAAAGACTTAAACCCACTGCGATGAGCAAGCTAAGGCCATAGCTGATGCCTAAATCGTGTATCCAGCCCACGAGCGCCAGGATCAGCAAGGCGGCCAATTGGAACAGGCCAATGATGAGGCGGTCGTGTTTGCCGAAAAGAATGGCGGTGGATTTCACGCCGATTTTCAGATCATCTTCGCGGTCGGCCAGGGCGTACATAGTGTCATAGGCAATCGTCCAGGCGACCGTCGCCAGAAACAGCAACCACGCGCTCAAATCGAACTGACCGCTTTGCGCAGAGTAAGCCATGGGCACCGCCCAGGCGAAGGCAATGCCCAGATGCAGTTGCGGCAGGGCGTGGATGCGCTTCATGAACGGATAGCTGGCGGCAAGCAACAGGCCGACCACGGCGAGTTTTTGCGTCAACGGATCAAGCAGCAGCACGAGGCCGAAGGCCGCGAGGCTCAATACTGCAAACACGACCAGGGCTTCCCACGGGCGAATCAGCCCGGCAGCCAGCGGACGGGTGCAGGTGCGCGCCACATGCGGGTCGAAGTCACGGTCAGCGTAGTCGTTAATGGCGCAGCCTGCCGAGCGCATAAGCACCACTCCGGCAATAAATATGGCGAGATTCAACAGGCTGGGCGTGCCCGGCGCAGCCGCCAGCCACAACGCCCACAATGTCGGCCAGAGCAAAAGCAGGGTGCCGATGGGTTTGTCCAGGCGGGTGAGCTGGGCGTAGAGCTTGAGGCGTTGCAGCATGGTTTGGATTTTTCTTGGGAAGATGAATGTATCATCCGTGTTTTGCGGTTTTTGGATGATGCACGCGCATGACGATTCGTAATTTTGAGAATTTTACACCGCAGCTTGCGTCGGGTGCCTGGGTTGATGACTCCGCCGTGGTCATCGGACAGGTGGTGTTGGGGGAGAACTCTTCAATCTGGCCGACATCCGTGTTGCGCGGGGATATCAATCGCATCGAGATTGGTGCGCGCAGCAATGTGCAGGACGGCTCGGTCATTCACGTGACGCATTCCAGCCGCTTTCACACGCGCGGCGCACCAACGTGGGTGGGGGATGATGTGACCATCGGGCATCGTGCGGTGCTGCACGCGTGCACCATCGAATCGCGTAGCCTGATTGGCATGGGCTCGCTGGTGCTGGATGAAGCCGTGGTGCAGTCCAATGTGATTCTCGGCGCGGGCAGCGTCGTTCCGCCGAAAAAAGTGCTGGAAAGCGGTTTTCTGTGGTTGGGTGCGCCTGCGCGCAAGGTACGCGCCCTGACGGACGAAGAGCTGGAGTATCTTGGCTATTCCGCGACCTACTATGCTGAACTCGCCGCGCGGCATCGTGCCAGCGTCTTGATGAATACGCCTTACGAGCCTTGAAAATGAGTGCCTTGCTGCGCCTGTTTTATGGCGTGTTGCTCTGGGGCGCAGCGCTTTGGCTGGCCTGGTTGCTGTTGGCTTTGGCCAATTTTTTCTATCCTCAGGCGTACGCATGGTTGGATATCGGTCATACGCTGCAAACCTATGTGCCGCAAAACCGCTTCGGCAAGCAGGACTACCCTGTCGCTGACATGGCGCAGCATGTGCAGCATTTTTATGCCATGGTGCAGGCGATTCATGCGCAAGGCGCGGGTCTTGCAGAAATCAGCTATCACAACGCACAGGGCGAGCCCCTGGGTCGCCTGCTCACCGCCGATGAAGTTCTGCATTTGCAGGATGTGGCGCGTCTGGTCAGCGCGGGAATGTTCGCAGGCGGAGTGATGTTGCTGGGCTGGCTAAGCACCTGCCTCATGCTGGCGAAACGCGGCCAGCGTTTGCCCACACTAACCGGCATCGGCGTCTGGAGCCTGATCTCCCTGTTCGTGCTTGGCGGCATCGTGGCGGCGCTTGGTTTTAAGCCCGTGTTTTACCAGATGCACATCTGGATTTTTCCTGCCGATCATCCCTGGTTTTTTTATTACCAGGACTCGCTCATGAGCAGCCTGATGCAGGCGCCGAATCTGTTTGCAGTGATCGGCGTGCTCTGGTTGCTGCTTGCCCTGGCGCTCTTGTCCTTGTTGCACATACTCGCTACATTGCTGCTTCGCCGCGCTTTCAAACCTGTTTATTGATTCGGCCAGGTGGAGTTTGAACGCATGACCAAGGTTGGGGCAATGTCATGGCTTGAGAGAGCGAGGAAAGGCCGAGTCAACAATTAATCAAATGAATATGTTATTGATACGGCGCTGCGAGACTGACCGACTGCGCTTGTTCATCCAACACACGTCGGATTCAAAAACTCCCCGCGCCGTATCAATAACACTGATCCACGAGGTTCACAGCATGAAACAACCCACTACAAAAACGATCCCGGCACTGCTCATTCTCGCGGTCAGCATACTGCTGACCGCCTGCAATACGGTCGAAGGCGTCGGCAAGGATATCCAGAGCGGCGGTAAGGCGATTGAGCGCGCCGCACAGTAAATTCGGTTTATTTCTCGATATCACCCGAGCGGAAATTGACAACTAATTTCCGATGTCAATGATTTTCTTCTTATAGAAATCGGCTACCTCTTGAGGTAGCTGGTTTCCTGCGTAATTATGAGGAAGCTCCGACACGCTCGCTCCACCCCAAATCATGATGCGATCAAATAAATAGCCGTATTCCAATAGTGGATTCATTAACGACATAAAGTCTCTTGACTCATTTCCAGACCATTGTGCGGGGCTTACCCAATCAACAGGGGAAAACATCTGCAAGACAATCATATTACCTTTGTCTGGATACACAGACTTCATGAAATCATAAAATATTTTTACCTGCCCCTCTTGTTTGTTGCTCGTATTTCCAAAGAAAACATATACATCCATACCAATCCAATCGATATAATCCGAAACTGGATTTACATCGATTTTCAATTCATCAAAGTTTTTGTAGTTTGGCGCCAAGTTGATGCCGATGGATGCTTTTGAGTTTATTTCACGAATAAGGTTCGATGTTTTTTGGATCAACTGGACATGTTCTTTCGTTTTTGTTTCATCAGTATGCCCTGATCCCGTCCAAAATGGCTCGTCAATAATTAAAAATCGTGCTTGAGGATTATAGAAAATTTCGGGATACATCCTGGCTGCTTTTTGAAGACGTATTTCTGCATCGGGATACAATCGACCAGTAAAATCAGCAACAATTTTGCTCAGGTTGATCATGGGTAAGCGCCCACTACGTGAAATTTCTTCCGCCACATCAAGGGATAGCGTGTAATATACATTCGCGCTTAACGGGTGATTATTTATTTCACTGGACTCATATATGGATAGTATGACTTTGTTCGAGTTAACCATCGAAGGTTGAAATGCGGGCTTATCTGTCTCTGATCGCGGGCCGCTGCTGCAATCGTCATAGTAGTCTTCGCCAATGCACGAGTTAGCGTCGCAAGCTACTACCATAGTAGGACGCGCTAAGAATTTGCAAACCCGATCCTGATCATATTGTTCATTCATGTCTCGAGGGTCAGTAAAATAACAATGAGTATGCGTTGGCATTAGCTCATTACACTCACGCTTTAATCCCCCATGATTTTTCCATAGGCCTTTTTCGCCGCCAAACAAATACAAGGGAATTTCATCAAAACCTTCAAACACCAAGCTCAATGGAGTGGATTGATCTTTTCCGTAAAAATAAATAACTTCATTTCCTGTGTAAGGCGATTTAAGCGGGTAGTACGCCGACTTATCCTTAGCTTCTGAATGTTCAGAGTTTTGGCCACCACCTGAACCCCCGCATGCTTGAATTTGAAACACTGCAAAAATAAAAGCTAAAAAAATAAATAACTTCAATTTTGTTGCAAACATATCGACTGGCATTGTTTTTTGAAACACAAACAACCTTTGTAAAAAATAAATCTTTGAACTGACTTTAAACGTAGTTTCCATCGAGGCGACCAGCTTTATTCGCGATTGCGGGTTTGGATTTATCCAGGCATATCAATATTCATACCGATTCATGATCACGAATAACTCAGGCCGGAACAATAGGGTGTTATTTTTGGAAGATCAAGCCCGTAAAAGATTTAACAGGGTGTTGAAAAACACCCTGTTAACGCACCGTTAGCCCAATAACTTCTTCAGAAACGCCGCATCCTCAGCACTGATGGGGGAGCCGCTGGACAGGAGCGCGATCAGGCGATCCTTGCGCTCATCCTCGGTTTCCAGGCGTTCCGGGTCAAGGTTGTGGTGCTGGATGTACACGCCTTCAAGATAAAGCGTGTCGGCATCTAGGCCGACGCGGTAATAAGGCGCTTCCTTGTGCACGATATGACGCATGACGCGGCGGAACATTTCGCGCGCGGCGGTCGGCGTGGTGTAAATATCCGCACCGCTGCTTTGTCCGAGATGTTCCTGCACCGGACTCCATGAGTAGGTGGACTGGGTGAAGGTGCGTTCATGCGCCAAGTTGTGCTTTCGGCCGTAGATGTTGACGGATATGAGGTAATAATTCGGCTTTTTCTGCGGAGGAAGCGGGGTCATGGCGTGAATTTCAGCTCGTCTCAAGGGGCGTCATTTTGCCACGCAAAACAAGTCCGCGAATCAGCAGGTAAAACACCGGCGTGAGCAGCAGACCGAAGAAGGTTACGCCCAACATACCGAAGAATACCGGCGTGCCGATGGCGTGACGCATTTCCGCACCCGCGCCGCTGGCCAGTACCAAAGGCACGACGCCCGCGATAAAGGCAATCGAGGTCATGATGATCGGGCGCAAACGCAGGCGGCAGGCTTCCAGTGCCGATTCCATGGGGCTTAAGCCATGATCTTCACGGATTTTGGCGAATTCGACCAGCAGGATGGCGTTTTTACTCGCGAGCCCGATCAAAACCAGTAGCGCGACCTGGGTGAGGATATTGTTATCGCCGCCGGTCATTTTCACGCCCAGCATGGCGAACAGAATCACCATCGGCATGATGAGAATGATGGCGAAAGGCAGCGACCAGCTTTCATACATCGCCGCCAGCACCAGGAACACCACCAGCACCGAGATGGCGAAGATTTGCAGCGTGGTGTTGCCGGCGATGATTTGCAGGTAGGTCAGTTCCGTCCACTCAAAATCCACGCCGGGCGGCAGGGTTTCGGCCATGAGTTTTTCCATCACATTGATGACTTCGCCCGAGCTGGTGCCCGGTGTGGCCGAGCCATTGATTTCAATCGCCGGGTAGGTGTTGTAGCGCACCACGCGATCCGGGCCGGTAATTTCCTGGATCTCCACCAAGCCGGAAAGCGGCACCATGTTGCCTTCGCTGTTGCGGGTTTGCAGGCGTTCGATACTTTCCGCACCCAGACGGTAATCACCTTCGGCTTGGGCAATCACCTGATAGGTGCGCCCAAACAGGTTGAAGTCGTTGACATACAGCGAACCAAGGTTGATTTGCAGGGTGTCGTAGATGTTCTGCAAGGGAATGCCGGAGAGCAGGGCGCGTTCGGTGTCGATCTGGGTGTGTAATTGCGGCACGTTGTTCTGGAAGCTGGTGAACAGTGCGGTCACGCCGGGCGTTTGCTTGCTCATGGCATTGCCCGCTGCCATCACCTGTTTGGCGGCGGCATCCAGTGCATCCAGCCCGACGCCACTGCGATCCTGCACTTGCAGCTTGAAGCCGCCGAGTGAACCGAGGCCGCGAATCGGTGGCGGCGGGAACACGGCGACAAAGGCTTCATCAATCACACCCAGACGCTTGCGCAGATTCATGGCAATGGAGTTCGCATCCTGCCCAAGCGGCACACGTTCACCGAAGGGCTTGAGCGGCATGAACACCGTGGCGGCATTCGAGGTGGGGCCAAAGCTGACAATCGACAGACCGGGGAAGGCCACGGTATGTGCCACGCCGGGCGTTTCGTTCATGATTTTGGCAGCCTGCCGGGTGACTTCGGTGGTGCGCTCCAGCGAGGCGGCAGGCGGAAGCTGAATCACACCGATCAGGTAGCCGCGATCACCAGGCGGGATAAAACCGGCCGGAATGCTCATCAGGGTCTGCCCGGTCAGATACAGCAGGCCACCAAAGACGATCAGCACGATCAGGCTGACGCGCATCAGTCGCTTGACCATCCATTCATAGCCGTGGCTTGCGGCGCCGAAGGCGCGGTTGAACAGTTTGAAAAACCAGCCGAACAACAGGTTGATGAAGCGCGTGACCAGGTCGGGTTTGGCATCGTGGGGCTTGAGCAACATGCCCGCCAGCGCCGGGCTAAGGGTCAGCGAATTAAAGGCGGAGATCAGCGTGGCCGCCGCAATGGTGAGGCCGAACTGACGGTAAAACTCGCCATTGATGCCGGAAATGAACGAGGCGGGAATGAATACGGCGGCCAGCACCAGCGAGATGGCAATGATTGGCCCGGTCACTTCTTGCATCGCCATACGCGCAGCAGCTTTGGGTTCCAAGCCTTCGCTGATGTGACGTTCGACGTTTTCGATCACTACGATGGCATCGTCCACCACAATGCCGATGGCGAGCACCAGCCCGAACAGCGTAAGTGTGTTGATTGAGAAGCCGAGCGCATTTAGCAGAATAAAGGTGCCGATAATCGACACGGGAACCGCAATCAACGGAATAATCGCCGCGCGCCAGGTTTGCAGGAACAGCATTACCACCAGAATCACCAGTAGCAAGGCTTCGAAAAAGGTCAGGATGACCGCGTCGATGGATTGCTGCACGAACTGGGTGGTGTCGTAGACGATGCGGTAATCCACTCCGGCGGGGAAGTTTTGCTTCAGGCGTTCAATGGTCTTTTTCACCGCCTCCGAAGTGGCCAGAGCATTGGCGCCCGGACGCAGGAAGATCGGAATCGCCACCGCATCCTGTCCATCCAGCTTTGAACGCAGGGCGTAACTGGCCGCGCCAAGATCAAGGCGTGCGACGTCGCTTAGACGCACCATGGCACCGTCGCTTTCAGTGCGGATAATGATGTTGCTGAATTCTTCAACCGAGCGCAGGCGGCTCTGCGAGGTCACGGTGAGCTGGAAGGCGCTGCCCGCCGTGCCCGGTGGCTGGCCGACGGAACCGGCGGCGACCTGCATGTTTTGGGCGCGAATGGCGGTGACTACATCGCTGGCGGTCAGGTCGCGCGCGGCGAGCTGATCGGGGTTGAGCCATACGCGCATGGCGTATTCGTCGGAACCGAACACCCGCGTGTCGCCCACGCCATCCACGCGCTTGAGCTGGTCACGGATATTGAGAACGGCGTAGTTGCCGAGGAACAGCGAGTCGTAACGCTCATCCGGCGAAATCAGGTGGATCACCAGCATCAGATCCGGCGACTGTTTGCGCGTCACCACGCCCTGGCGACGCACTTCTTCCGGCAGGCGCGGTTCGGCATTCTGTACCTTGGCCTGCACCTGCATCTGCGCAATGTCCAGATCCGTACCGATTTCAAAGGTCAGGGTCAGGCTCATCGAACCGTCGGCAGTGGACTGCGAGGACATGTACAGCAGGTGTTCGATGCCCACCAGTTCCTGTTCAATCGGTGCGGCCACGGTTTGCGACAGGGTTTGCGGACTGGCACCGGGATAGCGCGTGCTGACCTGGATGGTCGGCGGCACGACTTCAGGGTATTGCTCAATCGGCAAGCCCTTGAGCGAGACCCAGCCGCCAATCAGCACCAGTGCCGAAAGGACGATGGCAAAAATCGGGCGGTCAACGAAAAAGCTGGCAAAGCGCATGAGGTGGTTGTCCTGATGAAATCGTTTTTAGCCGCAGAGGGCGCAGAGCTCACCAAAAAGGTGAGCAATTCTGAGCCTTTATCTTTGGCTCTTTTCTCTGTGCCTTCTGTGCTCTCTGCGGTTTTGTTTTTTTAACGCTTATTAGTCGAGAAGCAGCTTTCCAGCGGCGCACCCGGCATAGGCTGAGCGTTATCAGCCTTGCATTCATCCTTTTGCGTCTTGGCGGCCAGGAGCTCTGGCGTAACCTTGCTGCCCGGTCGTGCGCGCTGTAGGCCTTCAAGAATAATGCGCTCGCCAGGCTTGAGTCCCTCCAGCACGGGGCGCAGGCCGTCGATTTCCGGACCGAGCTTGACCGGACGCATCTCAACACTGTTTTCAGCATTGACGACGATCACAAAGTGCCGGCTTTGATTCATGCCCACCGCAGCAGCGGGAATGGCAGGGCTATTGAAGATCTGCGCGGTATTCATCTTCACATGGGCAAACTGCCCGGGGGCAAAGCGGCGCGCAGGGTTGCTCAGCGCGGCGCGCGCCTGGCGGGTGCCGCTCTTGGCGTTAAAAGTCGGCGCCAGATAATCAATGCGGGCGTATTCGGTGCTCGCGTCATCCCCTTGAAGGGCGATCTGCACCTGCTCACCCAAGGGAGCGCTGGGACTTTGCGCGGAAAAGCCATTCTGCGTGGCTTCGTCGATCTGGAAGTACACGTAAAGCGTGTCCGTGGGGGTGATCGTGGTCAGCAGCGTGGTGCCGCTGCCCAGTGGCGAAGTGACAAGATTGCCAGCAGTCATCAGGGTACGCTCGATATAACCGCTAATCGGGGCGCGAATCTGGGTGTAGTCCAGATTGATGCGCGCCGTGGTCAGACGCGCCTTCGCAGCGCGCAAATCGGCCTCGGCCACCTGCTTGGCGGTATCGCGCTGCTCAACGGCTTCACGCGAGAGAGTCTGACTGCGCGCCAGTTCCTGACCGCGTGCCTGCTCCCTGATTGCCAGGCGCAAACTGGCTTCGGTCTGTGCCACGGCAGCTTCAGCGGCGGCGACTTCGGCAGCAAACGGGCGGTTGTCGATGGTGTAGAGCAGCTGACCCTTTTCCACCCGTTCGCCGTCGCGGAAGTGTACGCCCTGCAACATACCGCTGACCTGGGGACGCACCTCGACCTGTTCGACAGCACGAATCTGTCCGGGGTAAGTCACGCTTTGGCGCAAGCTATGCGTTTGCACTTCAATCACTCCGACCTTGGGCGGCGGCGGCGCCCCGGCTGGCGCCGTATTGGCGTGAGCAGGATGGACGTTTATGCTGAAAAATAACAGAGCAAGCCCCGCAAGCGTGCGCGGCGCGTGGGTACGGAAGAGCATGGGAACTCCGTGAACGTTGTTATTTTGGAAACTCTGAATCAATCAGAGCTTGCTTTTTCGAATGGCAACGATCTTAACCCAGACAAATACTCGGGATGGCATAAAAATTATTTAGTCGTCCGCGCAATTTTCAGGTGTTCATTTGCGTTTTTTTGTGGACAAAGTACAAGGGTTACGACGCGAATACACCCGTATGGCCGTCGCACGCTTTGTCAATCGTGGGCAACAACGGAAGGCTCCGCGCTAAAGGCCATATCCGCCGTCCACATTTCTTCGACGCCGCCCTCCAGGGTAACGATCACGCTAAGTTTCGCTACCCAATCGCTGCGTCCGACGCTGCACACAGGCAAAATCACCCTGCCGAGAAAATCTCCATCCGGCTGCTGCAACAGGCTGTAACGATTGATCCCCATGTCCATGCCCACCATGATGAAGTCCACGCTGGCCTGGCGCGCTGTCTGACGCACGCGCTCAGGCAGACTCAAACGCAACTCGAACGGGCGCAGCGGGCGCACATCACCCGACATTTTTACTGTCATGAAGCGCGCGCCATCCCGCGCCATACAGCCGTCGGGCGTCTGTGCGCTCAGCACCGGCTGACATCCGGGCAGCGGAGGCAAGCCGATCACCGCCCCGGAAAAAGCAGCGGGCGGCGCTCGCAAACCGGAAAAATCCAGCAGCAAGACGCCGCCCAAAATCAGGGTGACCAGCGCACTCGCCAGCCACCACATTCTGGCATGAGGCATCAATCTTCCTTTTTCAGACGCTGATAGCGCTCGGCCAGATCCTGCTTCAATTCGCTAGCCGCACTCGCCAGCTTATCCAAGGCCTCGCCGCTTTCCTGCTTGACCTGTTCCAGCTTGGACGACAGGCGCGCCCACAAGGGCTCCGTCTCTTCCCACTGCTGACGCGCTTCCATACTGAACAAATGCGCTTTTAAGGCCAGTTCATCGCGAATGGCGCTCAGCTCTTCCATGCCCGCCTCCAGCTTCTGGCCAAACTGCGCTTTCAGCTCATCCTTCGCCGGTTCAAGCTGCGCGTATTTTTCACTCAACTCCTGAGTTGCCGTATTGAAACGCACCCAAACGTCATCTACGGCATCGCTCGCCGTATTGCGGATCTCTTCGGCAGTACTCTGCACCTGCTGCCAGATTTTCTCATTGGCTTCCCACTCATCGCGAGCATCCATACTCAGAAGATGCAGCTTAAGCTTCAGCTCATCACGCTGACGCGCCAAGAGCTCCAGCGTGGTATCCATCTGTTCTTTCATCATCGCCATCACCTCATCAGAAGTTATCGGGGCTTAGCAGCCTGTCGGACTTGAACGGCTGAAGCAAAAAAGTCGCCGACCGAGGGCAGCAATGCCAATTTTTTCGGTAATAGCAGGCACTATTGGCGAAAAAATCGGTGACACTGCACCGGTCAGAAAAACGCCGCCTGGAGCGGCGTTGGGATGCGAAGCATCACCCGAAGGGCGGAATCCAGGGATGGATTCCGCAAGCTTTTGCAGCCAGCCTGTATCAAGTCCGACAGGCTGCTGGGGAGCATAGCGCGCAAACGTGAATAAAACATCACCACCAGGCACGAATCGACGCCACCCCTTGCGCGCCATGCGCCTGAGCCGCGGCAAGCTCCGCATCCCCTACCCCGCCCAGCGCATAAACAGGTAAGGCATGGTCGCGCACCAACTCAGCAAAACGCGACCACCCCAAGGTCGCGGCTCCCGGATGCGACTGCGTGGGCAAGACTGGCGAAAGCAGCGCGAAGTCCAAACCCAGCCGCTGCGCCTGCGCAAGCTCCGCCGCATCGTGGCAGGACGCCGACATCCAGCGCACCCCGGCTGGGCGCGTCTGAAGCGCCATCAAGGCGTGTCGGTTAAGATGCAGGCCATCGGCCTTGGCGCCCGCGAGCTGAAAATGCTCCAGCGTGGTATTGAACAGCACACACCCTCCCGCCGCATGAACCCGCTCTGCCGAAGCCTCTGCCAAAGCAAGCGCCAACTCGCCGCGCAGAATCACCAGACGCAAGCCCGCCGCCAAGGCGCGATCAAGACGCATGAAATGCTCCTCGAAGGACGCCGCATCCCCGGTAATCAAACAGCGCGGCGGCAACGCCAGCGCGTTCACAATCGCCCGATTGGCTTCAGGCACAGCAAATTCATGCAGCTCGGATCGGTTAACCCATTGCAAGGGCTGCCCCAGGCGCCCGAGCGGCTCGCCTTCCCAAGCGCTCACCCGCCAGACATGCAGCACCACCTCCCGCCCCGCATCGGCGTAATGGTGATGCACATCCATCCAGTGCTCGGCAGCACACGGACGTATGCCCAGCTCTTCGTCCAGCTCGCGCGCCAAGGCTGCAAACTCCGACTCGGCCGCTTCCAGCTTGCCGCCGGGAAACTCCCATAGACCGCCCAGGTGCTGATGACTCAGACGCTGTGCCAGCAGAATGCGTCCATCGGACGACTCAATGACCGCACAAACCACATGCAGAAGCGAGCTTGTCATGCTGCGTGCCTCAACGCCGCATCAACTGCGATATTCAGCATTGATTTTGACGTAATCGTAAGAGAAGTCGCAGGTCCACACGGTCTCACTCGCCGTACCGCGTCCCAGATCCACACGAATGGTGATTTCCGCTTCTTTCATGATCGCCGCCGCCTCAGCTTCGACATAGGCAGGATTGCGTCCGCCGTTTTCCGCCACCAGCACCGAGCCGAGCCACAGGCGCACGCTACTCACATCCAGATCGGCAATGCCCGCATAACCAATGGCCGCCAGCAAGCGCCCCAGATTCGGGTCTGAGGCAAACAGCGCCGTTTTAATGAGCGGCGAATGCGCAATCGCCTTGCCGACTTTGAGGCACTCCTCGGCACTGCCCCCGCCAGACACCTCAATCGTCACAAACTTGGTCGCGCCTTCACCATCGCGCGCCAAGGCCTGAGCAAGAAATACCGCCACTTCACGCACGGCAGCAAACAAAGCCGCATAGCCCGTCGCCTGCGGCGAATCGATATTCACCCCGCTGGTTCCTGCGGCAATCAGGATGAAACTATCATTGGTCGACGTATCTCCATCCACAGTCACCCGGTTGAAGGAGACATTGCTGATCTCTCTGAGCATGTCCTGCAACAGCCCTGCGGGCACAGCCGCATCGGTCGCCACATAGCCCAGCATGGTGGCCATGTTCGGATGAATCATGCCCGAGCCCTTGGCGATACCGGTCACGGTCACGCTCTTGCCGTCAATTTCAATCTGGCGCGACAAGCCTTTGGCTACGATGTCGGTGGTCATAATGGCTTCGGCGGCCTTTTCCCAATGCGTCGGGCTCAGGTCGGCCAGGGCGGCGGGCAATCCGGCGACAATGCGTTCAACGGGAAGCGCTTCCATGATGACCCCAGTGGAGAACGGCAGCACCTGCTCAGGCGCGCAATGCAGATGTTCCGCCAATGCGGCACACACCTGACGCGCACGCGCCATGCCATCCTCACCCGTGCCGGCATTGGCATTCCCGGTATTCACCACCAGCGCACGAATCGGCGTGGCTGCCGCCAGAAACTCACGGCACAAGATCACCGGCGCGGCGCAAAAGCGGTTTTGCGTAAACACGCCCGCCACCTGCGAGCCCTCCGGCAGGGTCATTACCAGAAGATCCTTGCGATTGGCCTTGCGCACACCGGCTTCGGCCACGCCGAGCTGGATGCTTTGAATCGGCTTGAGGCTACCGGGTGCGGGGGCGGTGAGATTGACGGGCATGGTGCGAAGCTCCTTGGATGACGAATGGTGTCATGTTGGACACAGACTATTACAAAATGTAGGTTCGTGTAACACGCCCTGCCGACTGCACGGCTTTGGCTTTGGCTTTGGCTTCCCCCCTTTTTGATGCCGCCGTGAACTGGCCTGTGGAAGTCGGGTAAAGGCGCCATGGATGGCGCATTTAGCCTCATCACGACATGGATGTCGTGTTGAGGCGACCCGGCTGGAGCAGGCCAGTTCACGGCTTGCCCGTAGGGCGGCATCAACGGGGTGCATTTCTTTGGTGACTTTACTTTGTGCAAGCAAAGAAAGTTACTCGCCCGTATCAATCATGTTCTGTGCGAAGTCGCACCATCAAGACGGGCGAAACAAGGCCACTGACATTGAACAGGGAGTGGCATTTTTTCGCCCGTTATGACGGAGTCACTCCGTAGCCAATGAGCGTGGCAACGGGCGAGTCACTTTTCTTGCTTGTGCAAGAAAAGTAACCAAAAGAACACACCCC
>CALKWL010000330.1 GCA_938004235.1 uncultured Gammaproteobacteria bacterium | reverse complement strand
GACCACCGAGCTCTACACTCTTTCCCTACACGACGCTCTTCCGATCTTGAAAGTGTTTTCAGTTTCTTCTCCCCATGGAGCGCTCACTCCAGAACTGAAGAGCGCTGACATACTTCGTCGGCGCCTAATCGGTCGCTCTGAGTGGATTTTATGAGCGCTCTCGACAAAAGATGAACTAAAATTACATCCGAGCACCACTCTCATCACGAAGATTAATTCCATGCTCCACTCGTTCCATCGGGCATCCTTTTGTTTGCTAAGTATCTCCGCCACATGCAATACCTTGGCCAGCGAGCTTCCTATCAAAATTACCGCCTACGACCCAAGCATTCACTACATCGGGCGCTTCGATACGCGTGACAAGGACGGGCCAATCTGCAATTGGTCAGCATGCTCATCCACCATACGCTTTAAGGCAACCTCAATTGCCCTCGATCTAACAGAAAGCGGGGGAAGTGCCAAAGGTGTGAGCGGCGTCAATCAATGGCAAATCATCCTTGACGGACAGCCCATCCGCACACTGACGCCTAAGCAGGGACGCCACATTTACGAGATTGCCCGCGACATACCATCCGGGGATCACCAGCTTGAGGTATTTCGACGCACTGAAAGCGCTCTCGGAGTTGCTCAGTTTGGCGGATTTCAGCTGAGTGCTGGGGGACAGGCTCTTGCTCCAAACCCCTTCAAGCGACGAATCGAAGTCATAGGCGACTCTATTTCATGCGGCTACGGCAACGAAGCTCAATCGGCGACTGAGCCCTTTTCTGCCGAAACAGAAAACGCTCACAATACTTATGGCGCGATTGCCGCACGACAATTAAATGCTGAATATGTAAGCATCTGCTGGACTGGAATGAAGGTACTAGGCGACCCCGGGCTTGACAAATTATATGCGCCGACAACCTCAAAAGATCCTAAAGATGGTTCGGATTTTTCCACTACACAACCGCAGGCTGTTCTCATCAATTTAGGAACCAATGATTTCAACGCCAGTAATCCCGATGAAAAACAATGGAAAGAAACCTACAAGGCTTTGATCTTCCGCGTCAGGAACCTCTTTCCAAACGCAATGATTTACCTCAGCAGCAGTCCGATGCTCACTGATTACTGGCCCATCGATCAAAAGGCTCGAACTACACACACACGATATGTACGGAACATCGTCCTTGAACTCAATCAGGCGGGCGACCAGAAAATTGCATTTATCAACTTTGAAGCACAGAAAGAATCCGACGGCATCGGAGCCGACTGGCATCCCAATGTAAAAACACACCAAATCATGGCAAACACCTGGGTCGAATCGCTTAAGCATGACCTCGGCTGGTAGTCTCACAATCCAACCAGATCTGTCACCGGAAGGCGCCTCGAGGGCTCATCAGTTTACAACTTGGCATCTGCTCCAATATCACGTCCCATCATGCCAAACTTTGAACTCCATCCGCAGCTTGCCGCCGATACTTTCGAAATCATACGCTTACCGCTCTGCCGGGTCTTGCTCATGAACGATGCCAATTATCCCTGGCTGATTCTGGTTCCGCAGCGCGCTGACGTGCGTGAGTTGTTCGAACTCGGCGTCGATGACCAGATGCAGTTCATGCGCGAGTCCAGCCTGGTCGCGCACATGCTGCATACGCAATTCAAAGCCGACAAAATCAATATCGCCGCCCTCGGCAACCTCGTCCCTCAGCTGCATATTCACCATGTCGCGCGCTACCAAAGCGACTCGGCCTGGCCTGCACCGGTCTGGGGGCGTCTGCCATCCACGCCCTACAACCAAGCGCAGCTTGACACACGCATAGATATGCTGCGCCTGGCGCTTAGCTGCTCGACCGCAGATGAAAACGCGCCTTGACGCAATGCGGCAAGATCGCCAACAGGTTCGAAGAGGCGGCTGAAGCAATCAAGCCTCAGCCGCCTGCCAAAGCGTATCAGCGTTGTTTTAATGCGACAAAAAAATTAACGGGCGCGCAGGATGGCATCATCCTTGGTGCGAATCCTACTTTCTCCGCGACCGACTGATGCCTAACACGACGCTGTTTCTCGCCACGCTTCTTGGGGTTGTCCTTGGCGTACTGCTTGACGGCGCTTTGGGCGGACTGCTCGGAGGTATCGGCACCTTCCTGATGTTGCGAGTCCAACTCCTGGCTGCACGCGTCAAGTCGCTGGAGCAAGCTGCCGCCAGAGCGCGCGCCGGAGCCGATACCCAGGCCGACACGCCGACATGACGAGCTGCTCCAGCCGTCCGGCATCGCAACCCCTGATCCTCTGGAGCGGGACGCTCGTCCTGTACGTGTATGCCGCGAGCTTTCCGCTCGATGTGCAAGCTCAATCCATCCTTGCCTGGGGGCTGCTGGCTCTGCTGGCTGTGATTCACGCCAACTACACGCGCATCGAGGAGTACCTTGGCGACTCGTTGCGCCTGTTCCGCCTGGCGGTCATTTTCCTCGCAGGCTTTATCACCCTGCGCTACCTTGCCTGGCGCCTGACCAGCACCATCGGCTACCACGACCCGTTCAGCCTTATAGGCGCTCTACTGCTGCTCGCCGCCGAGCTGTACGGCATTGCCATCTATTTTCTTGGTGCATTCGTCAACGCCTATCCCGTCAAACGCGATCCCGCCCCCCTGCCGGACGATCCGAACCTCTGGCCCACGGTGGATATCCTCGTCCCGACGTATAACGAAGATCCTGAGATGCTGGAAACCACTCTGCTGGCCGCCACGCAGATCCGCTACCCTAAACACCGCTTCAAGGTCTACCTCTGCGATGACGGCGGCAGCGTGCAACGCCGCAACCGCCCCGACCCGGCGCAGGCGCGCGAAGCGCTGGAACGGCATGAAACGCTCAAAGCGCTATGCGCCGAAGTGGGTGCGCACTACCTGACGCGCGAAAAAAACCTGCATGCCAAGGCCGGCAACATCAACTCCGCGCTGGAGCACTGTCACGGCGAGCTGGTGGTTATCCTCGACGCCGACCATGTGCCCACCGTGGATTTTCTGGAAAACACTGTCGGCTTCTTCCTTCAAGACCCCAAACTGTTCCTGGTGCAAACGCCGCACTACTTCATCAACCCCGACCCGCTGGAGCGCAACCTGCGCACCTTCGACCACATGCCCAGCGAGAACGAGATGTTCTACACCGTGATCCAGCACGGCCTGGATTTCTGGAACGCCTCGTTCTTCTGCGGTTCAGCGGCGGTATTGCGCCGCGAGCTGATCGACAAGGTCGGCGGCGTGGCCGGCGAGACCATCACCGAGGACGCGGAAACCGCGATGGGGCTGCATGGACTCGGCTACAACAGCGTGTATTACGGCAAGCCGATGGTCGCCGGCCTCCAGCCCGAGACGTTCTCCGGCTTCACTGTGCAGCGGATGCGCTGGGCTCAAGGCATGGTGCAGATTTTCCTGCTGAAGAACCCCTGGACACAGCCGAACATGAGCATTGCGCAGCGGCTTGCCTATACCTCGTCGGTGTTTTTCTGGTTTTTTCCCTTTGCCCGCGTGGTGTTTCTGATCGTTCCGGGCTTTTTTCTGCTGTTCGGCCTGCGTATCTACGATGCGAACGTCCAGGAGTTCCTCGCTTATGCCCTGCCGCATGTCCTCGCAGCAATCCTTCTGTCCAACGCGCTCTACGGCAAGACGCGCTGGCCGTTCGTCTCCGAGCTGTACGAAACGGTGCAAAGCGTGTATTCATTGCCCGCCATTATTGAGGTTCTGCGCAATCCGCGCTCCCCGTCATTCGCCGTCACGCCCAAGGGCGAGCGCCTGGACGAACACTTCGTATCCTCGCTGGCCAGGCCGTTCTACATCCTGTTGTTGCTCAACGTCCTGTTCATGACAGCGGGGGCGCTGCGCCTGATTTTTCAGCCCGAACTCGGCTCAATCACCATCATCACCATGATCTGGGCCGGCATCAACGTCATCTTTATCCTCGCCGCCATCGGCATCATGCTTGAAAAAGCGCAGAAACGCGCCGCCTACCGCATCAACACCCAACACACCAAGGCCTTTCCGATGAACCTCGAATACGCCGGACAAGCCTGGTCGTGCACCCTGGTCAATATCAGTCACTCCGGCCTCTCCGTGTTGCTGCCGCACAACCGGCTCACCCCCGCGCCCGGCGAAGTCATGACGTTCAATATTTACATCCCCGCACTGGATCGCCTGGGGCGTTTTCACGCCACTGTCGTCAGCGTCCATAAACAAAAGCGGACAGAAACCCGACTCGGTCTGGCTTTCAAGGCCGAAAACCAGGCTGAAAAACGCACCATCGTCGGCCTGGTTTACGGGTGGAGCGAGCTATCGGCCTATAACCAGCAATCCAGACAGACGCGCATCAGCCCGTTGGCAGGCCTGATCTACCTCTACAGAACAGCGTTGTTTCACGCCTGGGAACATGTCGCCTTCCTCTCCGGCGAATTTTTACGCGAGCTGAAAACACGCTTGCACGCCTGGCTCCAAACATTACGCAACCGACTTGCCGGATTATTAACCCGGCTCTTAAATAGGCCGGGTTAATCCGGGGCACGGATGCCCCGGCGCGGCAATAAGCCGCGTGAGCCAAGACCGGGCATGTACCGGCCTAGGCGTGGATCAAAAATACCAGGAAGGTATTTTTGATCCGATTTAATATTTTCCACCGCCTCGATGCCGCCCTCCGTTCTTCCCGAAAAATCGCATGAAAAACCGCATTAAAGTCCGCGTATCCTCGCGCCTCGAAACACTGTCACGCACCCCATCCATCTGGCTTGCATGGTTCGCCGCCCTGATAAGCCTGCCGTTGCTGGCCGCGCCTCCTGCCCTGATCCAGATTGAAGGCGACACCATCATCATCCCCCTGGAAAAAATCCAGGGCAGCGCGGAGCCGCTGAATTTACGCGGCACCGAATCCGTACGCAGCCTCAGCTTTCCGGTTTCACCACGCATGACGATCACCTCAGCCGACCTGGATGTCAGCTACACCAGCTCCGTCTCGCTGCAATCGCGCTCGCAGCTGGCGATCAGCCTGGATCGGCGCATCCTCGCCCAGCTGCCGATCAGGCCGGAACAACCTGACAATGCGGTGCGCATCAGTCTTGCCCCCCAAAGCCTGAAACCGGGCTACCATGACATTGGTTTCCACGCGGCACACCATTACACCTACCACTGCGAAGACAGCTCAGCTCCCGAGCTCTTTTCCCAGATCGACATCCAAAATTCGCAACTACGCATTCAGGCCGCGCGCCATCCTATCCAGGCATCGTTGGCCGAGCTGGACGCCCTGTTTGATTCGCGTCTGTGGCTCAATCAGTTTGCGCTGCACGTCATCGGCACAGACCCTGCATTTCTTGACGCCTATGCCCTGGCTGCTCAGGGCGCAGCTCTGCGCCTGGAGTTTATGCCGCTGCATGTCCATTACAGCCAGGCTGTCAGCCGCCCGCTCGACAGCGCTGCCCTCCCGAATAATGGTCACGGCCATTTCCCCGGACTCATTCCCCCCGCCGAACACGACATCGTGCTCATCGGCCGCCGCGACACGCTCGCGCCCCTGGTCTCGCCCGAGCTGCTCGAACGCATCCAGGGCGCCTACCTCGGCATCTTTCCCTTGGACAGCGACCCGACGCGCGGCGTTGTCGTCATCTCGGGACTGGATACCGACCAGGTGACCGAGGCGGCGCGCGTCTTTGCCTTACCGGGCTTTGCCCTGCCGGATCAACAGGACATACAGATCAAGGAGCTCGATCTGCCGCAGGATTTTTCCCGCCTGCAAGGCTTGCCGGGCAGTCAGCGCAGCACGCTTCAGGACGAGAATGGCTGGATCAGCTTTGCCCGTCTTGGCTTTACGACCACCACGCTGCGCGGCATGTACCCCAAGCCCGCTGAGCTTCAGTTCTGGGCTTTCAGCGAAATGTTCCCGCCGCGCCAACGCCATTTGAGCGCCGAAGTCACCCTAGCCTACGGCGCAGGCTTCGACAAGAAATCGGCGCTCAACATCCTGCTTAACGACCAATTCATCCAGGCGATTCCTCTCCGAGACCCTCATGGGGCGCAGGTATGGCGCAGCAAGGTGAATATTCCCATCGCCCAACTCAAGGCCGGGCGCAACAGCTTGAGCTTTGCACCCAGCGTCATCGGCGAAGATGTGGGCGGCGAATGCAAACCGATCTTCATCGATAACCTGAACGTCAGCATCGCCGACGACTCGCGCATTGCTCTCCCTCCCAATGGCGGCTTCATGCGTCTACCTGATCTCTCGCTGCTGGCACGCACGGGTCTGCCCTACACCCGCGCCAGCGACGGCGCAGACAGCGCGCTGGTGCTGCTTGACCAGGAAGATGCCACGCTCAGCGCCGCACTGACCCTGCTGGGCAAGCTGGCTCAAGTCAACAAAGCGCCGCTCTCGGCGTTGCGCGTAGATCGCGCATCGCCTCCTGCGGGCGAGCGTCCCAACAGACTGATCGTCGGCCAAGCGCATGGACTGCCGGACAGCATCAAGCAGGAGGTCAGCGCCTTCCTGCCCAAGGTACGCTGGCAAACGCTCGCCGTGGGCAACCGCGAACAAATCATTCAGGCTACGCTGAAAAACTGGCTCAGCGATCTTGGGCAAAGCCCGCTGGCCATCACACAAACGACCTCGGTGCATGCCAACCTCAATCTGGAGAGCGGCCTGGGGCAAAGCGCCGCCGCGGTGCAGTTCCAGTCGGAGCACACCGGGGGGAGCATCACCCTGTTCTCAGCCGCCAGCCCCGCCCAGTTGCAAGCCGGCATCCAGCAGCTGGTGCAGTTCAACACCTGGGGCGCACTCAACGGCAACGGCATGATATGGAGCCCGAAGGGCGAGCCCGTCGCGTTTTCATTCCCCGCGCACCACAGCTACGTCGGCAACATCACCCCGACCACCTGGCTGTCCATGCTCCTGAGTGAGCGCCCCTGGTTGCTGCTTGCTCTGGCGCTGTTTTTTATCCTGCTCATCACGCTTGTCACCTGGAGCCTGCTGCGTCGGCGCGCGCGGCGGCTCAAGTTTGAGCACGATTGACCGCCTCCCGGGCGAGCGGAATGAGCAGACAGCTGAAATACCGTGTCAGCAGCCTGTCAAGGCGGGACATGGATGTCCGGCTCGCAAATCAATCACGTCACGGATTGATTTGCGAATGTCCGCGCTGAAGCAAGGCAAACCTCCCATGAAACTGAACCATCTGCTGATTCTCACCCCGTTGTACGCCAGCGCGACGCTCGCCGCGCCCGAGGTGCACCCGCTGCCCTCGGCGGTCAAGCAAAAAACCCTGCCACCCGCCCATGCGGCGCAACCGCAAGGCTCGGCGCTCGAAAAAACACAAATTATTCAACGTGATGTCCAGCTGCGCGCCCGGCCATCCGCCCTTCACGCCCCCAAGCAAGATCGCACTCCCGCACCGCAAACAAAGGCGCCCGCCATGCGCGAAGCCGCCCCGCCGCCATCAGCGACAATCAAGTCCAAGCCTGTGCGCAAAGCGCCCGCCGCCGTGCCGCGCCAGCCCAGCCTTGAAGAAGCCCGGGCGACTCAGGCCATCAGGCTGTACGAAGCCCGCGACTTCGCGGGCGCACTCAAACTGCTGAAACAATCCCAACCTTTCTACGCCCGCACGCGGGATGCAGGCATGATGAGCCTTCTCGGCTTTGCCGCACTGGAAGCCGGGGAGAATCAGCTTGCCCTGGAAAGTTTTCGCCAGGCCGCCGAGTGGACCGACGATGAGGCCTTCTGGTTGATGCTGGCGGATGCGCAGATTCGCCTGAAGCACGCGGACGAGGCGCAGAAAACGCTCGATGGCCTGCCGCAGTCCAGGGAGCGAGATCAACGTATCGACGCGCTGCTTGGCGTACGCGCATCCAAGGCGTTCGAATCTGCGCAGGATGCGCAGGCGGAAAAAATCTTGCTGGACGCCAAGACGCCGCTGAGTGCGGGCAATCTGGAGCTCCTCGGCTGGATTCAGTTGCGACAGGGCAAGCCAGACGAAGCTGCGGCCAGTTTTGAAGCGTCATATCGCAAGAAAGCCTCATCCGGCGCCGCACAAGGTCTGGTGTTCAGTCATCAGCGACGCAATTCGATCAAGGCGCTGATCGCTCTGGCCGATGAGCTCAAAGGACCGCTGCTCGAACTGACTGACGATCCTGCGGTACGCGAGCAACTTGCCGCCGGCCAGTGGTCGCGTATCGCGGCGGATGAGACGGGACGGCTGGTGCTGGGCGCCGCCGAAACAACTGCACCGACGCCCCCTGGGGTGAGCATGCGCGTAGGCCCTACTTACCGCCAGCGCCATGGCGATGCGGGGCAGGGTAAGCTGGATGTCGCCGGAGTGTCTGTGCGCGCGGAGTGGGTCGGAGCGCAGGACAAGGTCAGCGTCAGGGGCGATCAGTTCAGGGCGGATAACGGGGTGACGCAGCAGAGCGGCATGAATACGCTGTATGCCCTTTGGCGGCATCAAACAGAGGATGCTCTGGAGCTCTCGCTGGGGCTGGGCGTGTCGCCAACGGAAGGCATCCTATCGGCCAAGCCGGTTGGCGAGCTTGGGCTGGCGCATTACACGGCGGAGCATGGCTGGAATGCCAAGCTTTTCCGTCAAACTAATATGGAATCGATTCTATCCATGAGCGGCGCCTATCCGCAGGATGCCGCCGGGCAAGCGCAGCCTTGGGGACAGGTGCTGGAGGATGGGCTGAGCGCGGGGGGGTATGTCCTACTCCCAGGCGATTTGAGCGACTGGAAAGTCGAAGGCTCGCTCACAGCAGCGCGCTTGACCGGCGAGGGCGTCGCAGATAACAGCAAGCTTGCTTTCTGGGGGCGTGCACTGCGCCCCATTACGGACTGGGCTGGCTGGCGTGCGGGGGTGGATCTCTACGCCAGCACCTTCGACAAGAACATGAGCTATTACACTCCGGGCTTTGGCGGGTATTACAGCCCGCAGGCCTCGCTCAATGTCGGGGGCGTGCTGGCCTACGCGGGGCGCGTCAAGGCGCTTGAGCTGAATGCCGAGGCCGGCGCCGGCTGGGGCTACGTCCGGCAAGGCGCCGCTGACGGCAACCCCTTGACCGGCGCAGAGCCCGGCAAATACGCCTCATCCAATTCCAGCGGACTGGCAACACATCTGGACGTCGACGCACGGCTGCCTGTCGCCCAAAACTGGTTTGTCGGATTCAATCTCGGCAGCTTAAGCAGCCCGGACTATGAAGAATGGCGCACATGGTTGTATGTTGACGGCAGGTTTTGAGCAGTTGTTGACGATCTCGTAAAGCGCGGCGTTCACTTCCCCTCTTGACGAGGGAGAGCCTGGCGAGGGGACTGCTGGGGAGAGGGCGGTGACGTGGACAGAGTCTGCGCCAAACGTAAAGGCCACAGCCCCCTTTCCCTAAGTAGATGCTGATTTATTCCATCCATGGAATAAATCAGCTCGCTTATCGCGGTACACTCCATCCTCGTTGCCGGGAGCAACGAGGGAACGCTTGGCGTTCCCCAAAGGGCTGGGCACACGGAGATGTCCAGCCGCGACAAGCTCTCACGAATCAAAGACTTCCGTCTTTGATTCGTGTTGGGGCATCCTGCCCCAAACGGGAAATGCTGAATAAATCAGCGTTTCCCTAACGGCTTCGCGCCCCCCTCGCTACGCTCTCCCCGCGTGGGAAGAGGGAGCCAAAACCAAACTTTGCGTAAGTCCTATGGCTATTTTTGCGCAACACTCACCGTCATATCCGCGCCCACCCAGGGCTCTTCCAGCACACGCTCGGGAATTTCCCACACAATCAGACGCGGAGGGGTGTCCCTGAACGCCGCACTCGCAAAATAGGCCTGTGCCGACTTGGAAAAGCCGCCGCCATCCAAGGCAAAATCACCAATTTTCGTGCGCAGAGCAGCTTCGAGAAAGGGCAGGAAATTTGAATTTCTGGAAAACGACGAACCAATCAAGGCCGTGTTGGGCAATCCCGCATCTCCAAAAAGATCATCCGCTGCACTCGAACTTGCCCCATCCAGCGGCATGAACACGCTTACCGCTACATGGTCTGCTCGCGGCTGCACGGAAAGGGGCAGCGTGTCGAGCCCAGCGAGGCGCACCAGATCTCCCGCACGCGACACGGGCTCTTTGCGCGTCACGTTAAACCCCTGCTCAGGCGTAAGCTTCAGATCAAGCTTCTTGATACGCTGCGCAATCGCGTTGGCCGCGGCTTCGGCCCCTGCCTCATTCCAATGCGTATCCGTACGCAGATAAGCCTCCTGTCCGGCATCGACCAAGGCTTGCAGCACGGGTTGAAGATCGACCGTCGCCACCCCGGCGGCATTGAGCTGCGCCAGCCATTGTTCAGCCCGGTTTGCAAAGCGTTGCGCGCGATTCAGGCCACAGAGATGAGCCGCTTCAATGCGTGATTTATCCGGCACCACGGCAACCACCAGGGTCATGCCGCGCTGCGCCAGCGCCCTGTTCAAAGCCTCAACATTCTGCGCACGCGCGAGCGCGTTTAGCTCACGCTGCGGATAGACTCTCAACTCATCCGCCAGAAACAGCCAGTCCGGGCAACCGACACGCACATTTTTTCCGGTATCGCCGATTGAAACCCACAACACATAGCGCCCAGCCTGCGCCGCCCGCTCGGGCAGCGGCGTCTTGGCAAGATTATCATTCACCTCACTGCTCAGCTTGCCATCAAGAAACGAGCTCCAGGTCAGGTTATCCGGCTTCAACGTCAAGCTTCCGTCCAGTATGGAGGTCACGCTGGAAACCAGCCCCAAGGCCAGAAAAAGCAATAGCGCGGCGCCGATAAAAGGCGCGGACAAGCGATCCGTCAGCGTGTGTTGCGCAGGCTTGGGGCTGGGCGAAAGCTCGTCGCCGGGCTGATTTTTGTGCTCTAGATTTTTCATAAGCGCCACCTTAGAACTGGAAGTACAGGAACGGCGTTGCGCCGCGGCTGGCGATCAGGGCGAACGAAAGCAAGAAGGCAAACAGCGGCCACAAACCAACCAGCTCCAGTAACCAGGGGTGCATGCGCCCCACAACCTTCGGCTGCACAAAGGGATGCGCAATGGCGATCAGCGCCAGCAGCAAGGCGACACCCTGTTCAGGACGCAAAACGAGCTGCATTGCATCGCCCATACTCCAACCATTCAGGCCGAACTGGCCGCTGTACATCGCCATGGCCGAAGCAAAATCCGGGGCGCGGAATAGTGTCCAGGCCAACATCACGAACAACATCGTGACAGCCCAGCCCAATAGCGCAGGCATCACGTAGCCCGCCTGGCTCCACCAACGATGAATCATCATCGCCAAGCCATGTGCCATACCCCAGAGCAGAAAGTTCCAGCTATCCGCGCCGTGCCACAGGCCGGAAATCGCCATGACCAGAAACAGATTGACATAGACCATGATCGGCCCGACGCGACTGCCGCCAAGCGGGATGTACAGATAGTCGCGCAACCAGCTCCCCAGCGAAATATGCCAACGCCGCCAGAAGTCCTGAAGGCTGCGCGCCACATAGGGGTTATTGAAGTTCTCGGGGAAGGTGAAGCCCAGCATCTGCCCGATGCCGATGGCCATGGCGCTGTAGCCGGCAAAATCGAAGAAAAGTTGCAGCGTGTAGGCGATATTGCCGACCCAGGCATCCACGAAGCTCGGATCGGACAAGGCAAACGCCGCATCCGCGACCGGCGCCAACGTGTCGGCAATCAGCACCTTCATACTCATGCCGATCATGAAACGCCGTGCACCCTGACCGAAATTCGTCCAATCGAACGGACGGTCGTGCAGCTCACGATGCACCCACTCGTAACGGATGATCGGCCCGGCAATAAGCTGCGAAAACATCGCCTTGTAGGCGGCGAAGTCGATGAAGTTGTGCTCCGCCGGTACCGTGCGCCGATACACGTCGATCAGATAGGAAATGCCCTGCAAGGAGATGAACGACAAACCAATGGGCAGAAGGACATGCTGCCATTCGATCGGCAACATCCCGGCGTACCCCAGCGCACCATTGAGCGTCTCGACCAACAGATTGATGTATTTGTAATAGCTGAGAACCAACAGAATCGCGACAATTGAACCGCCCAGCAGCCAACCGCGCACGCGCGCCCCCGAGGCGCGCTCGATCAGGATTCCGCCCGCCCAGACCCAAATCGTGATGCCCACCAGCAGGCTGAGGAACATCGGGCTCCACCAGCCATAAAAGATCCAGCTTGCCACCATCAGGGTGAAGTTCTTCTGACGCTTGCCAACCAGTGCATAGACCAGCAAGAACAAGGGAAAAAACAGCGTCAGAAATTCAAGAGAAGCGAAAACCATAACCCAACCTGCGCAGGTAAAACGATGAAAACCTCGAAAAATCACCGGCTCGGCATTTTTTCGAGGTGTCCAGACACAGTGCGCGCTTTTCCGCGCTTAGAACTGCTTGTTACAGGCCGTCGGCACGTCAAGCCTTGCCAATACAACAAAAGCCCTTGAATGGGCTTTTATAAAAATTCAGGGTTGGATACCAAAACAAGCCGTCCGCCCGCTTTCACGGACGACAAAAGGGCACCTCGAAAAAACCTTTCGGGCTACCCAAGGTAGATGCTGATTTATTCCATCCATGGAATAAATCAGCGCGCTTATCGCGGTACACGCCCGCGATAAGCTCTCACGAAGCAAAGACTTCCGTCTTTGATCGTGTTGGGGCATCCTGCCCCAAGCGGGAAGCGCTGAATAAATCAGCGTTTCCCAAAAGAGCCGTCAATTCGCCACATTGTCCTTGGAATGAACCAGACGAGCCCCCTGCGCAGAGGGCACCACAAACACGCTGTAACGCTGCCCGGCCTGAAGCTGCCCCAAATCAAGCGGGGCACCCACCGCCTGACCGCCGCAGACCAGCTGCACCGACAAGACAACCGGGTTAATCATGCGCCGTGAAATTGCCTCACCCGAAGCATTTTCAAACAGCGCCACATCACGCCCGGCGACCTTCAGTCCCGCCGCCGTGCATGAGGGATCGACATTAACAAAGCCGATCGAGGCCTTGAGCGCATTGAAGCTATCCGGCTTCTCGCGCAAGACCTTAACCGCCAAGGCGCCTTTGCCGTCCGTCACGCCAAGCACTGTCGCAAACTCGCCCGGCTGTACGCTGAGGGCGACATCCTGGCGGGCGGAGCCCTGCAATAACGCACCCTTGATTTCGCTGCGCGCACGTACGGGCTGAAAATCCGAGGCCGGACTCGACGGTTGCAGCACAAGCTTGACTTTAGAAGCACTGGCCTCGACCTCAAGCGCCTGCGTACTGCCATTCACGAAGCGCAGGTAAGACGAGTCCTGACTCGGACCGGTCTCATACAACTGCACTTCAGCCAGGACAGAACATGATGCCAGAGCCGCCCCCGCGAAACCAAGAACGCGCCAGAGGAACCCCGTGCGCAGTGTAGCCTGCCAGAGCATCATCAGTTCTTCTTCGCGGGCGCTGCGGCAATAATGGCCTCGGTAATGGCCGCGCCCCACTTCTTGTAGTTGGTTCCGGTCAAATGCTGTCCATCAATGGTCTTCCACTCACCCGGCTGGGAAAACTTGGTGGAGTCCACAAAGGTGCATGGAGCCACATTTTCCGCCAGAAACTTGGACACCTCCTCGACGCGCTTGAAATTCTTGCCGTACTTGCCGCCTTCCGTACCCCAGGCCGGACCGACCCAAACACATGCGGTATTGGTCGCCGCAATCGCCTTGGTCAAATCGGTGACCT
>CALKWL010000329.1 GCA_938004235.1 uncultured Gammaproteobacteria bacterium | reverse complement strand
TCTATCCCGGCTGCACCGACGAATTCTGCCTGCCCATTCTGGAACGCATCTCCGGCCTGCGTCTACATGAGGACTTCGCCCTAGGCTACAGTCCGGAACGCATCAACCCCGGCGACAAGCAGCGCCGCCTGCCGGATGTTATCAAGGTCACTTCCGGCTCATCTCCCGAAGCCGCGCGCTTTGTCGATGACCTCTACCGCCAAATCATCCACGCGGGCACACACCAGGCCAGCTCCATTCGCGTGGCTGAGGCCGCCAAGGTGATTGAAAACACCCAGCGCGACGTGAACATCGCCTTGGTCAACGAGCTGGCCATTCTGTTCCATCGCCTGGGGCTGGATTCCAGCGAAGTGCTGGCCGCTGCGGGCAGCAAGTGGAATTTCCTACCCTTCCGCCCCGGCCTTGTCGGCGGCCACTGCATTGGCGTCGATCCGTATTACCTGACCTACAAGGCTCAGGAAATCGGCTATCACCCGGAAATGATCCTCGCCGGACGGCGCATCAACGACGGCATGGGTGCGCATGTGGCGCAGCGCGTCATCAAGTTACTCGGTCAACGCGGCTTCCAGCTCAAGGACGCACGCGCGCTGATCCTTGGCTTTACCTTCAAGGAAAACTGCCCGGACATACGCAATACGCGGGTCATCGACATCGTTCGCGAACTGCGCGAATACGGGCTAGAAATCACCATTCACGACCCGGTCGCCAACGCCGATGAGGTCATGCACGAATACGGCGAAACGCTGGAAACCACCCTGCCCACCGAACGCTACGCAGCTGTGATCGTGGCTGTGGCGCACGAACCATTCAAGGCGCTCGCCTCAGCAGGATTACGCGAGCTCTGCGCGACCGACGGCATTCTGTTTGATGTCAAATCCATCCTGCCGCGGGAGGCATCTGACGATCGGCTGTAACTGGCGCCTCTCAGGACGCTCGCGCGAAGCCGAAGACTGAAACCAGTCTGTAGGGCTCACTCATTTGAAAGTGCGCTCTGTGCTTTCCTACTGTCTGCTTGTCCGACAATCGAGCTTATTAAAGCGCCGCGTCAATGTCTTCAAAAATCACCGGACCCAGCGCCAGACTTAACCCAACGCTGGCAAGCTCAACAACGTCATTGCCGCTGTAAGGATGCAAAACCCAGGTGTTATTTTCCGCCTTACGGTAGAGGTCGGCGGTGCGGGTTTCGATGTCGATAATCAGGTATTCATTCAAACTTGGAAGCAGGCGGTAATGGCCGAATTTTGCGCCGCGATCAAACGCCGCCGTGGAGGGCGAGAGCACTTCGACCACCAGCAGCGCATCGGTTTTGGCCTGTTGCTCGGCGCGCTGTTCAGCGCCGCAGGTTACGAAGACATCGGGGTAAAAATAGGCATCGCTGGCCTGAACATTCAGCCGCATTTCAGCCATAAAGCTCTGGCATGGGGTGCCGCGTAGGTGGCTTTTGAGCGCAGCGAAGACGTTGCCGCCAACGCTGGCATGAGCCGCCGTGCCGCCGGCCATGGCATAGATTTCGCCGTGAATGAGCTCATGGCGCTCGGTACTGGTTTCCTCAAGCGCAAGATACTCTTCGGCGGCGTAATAGTGTTTATAAGCAAGTTGCGGAGCCATGAGCCATCCCTCCCTGACGTGTTTTGCGCCAGTCTAGCAGAGGCCGTAGGTATCGCGGTTTTTACGCCGTGGTTGCCAGGCGAGCTTCGGGCGATTGGAATGCGCCGCCTTGTCCTGTACGCGCGCCGTCCAGCAATTCCAGATGATCCCTTGCCCAATGCAGAAGCTGAAACTGTCCGTCAGCACTTTCAGCCAGTGCAGTGCAGCTTTCCACCCAGTCTCCGCAGTTGGCGTAGGTGACTCCGTCCATTTCGCGCAGGCGGGCGTGGTGAATGTGACCGCTGATAATGCCGTCATACCCATGTTCACGCGCATGGGTATAGGCCGCGTGCTCATACTGTTCAACATACTGCATGGCATTTTTCATTTTGCCCTTGACGCTTGCCGCCAGCGACCAGTAAGGACGCCCTGTCATGCGGCGAAAGCCGTGAGTGATGCGCGCCAGGCGCATGAGCAATTCGTAGCCCATGTCCCCAACCCAGCGCATGAGCGGGTTGCAGTGCAAAACGGCATCGAAACCATCGCCATGTACCACCAGCCAGCGACGGCCATCAGCGCCCTCATGCACCAGTTCGGGCAGAATCTTGACGCCAAACGCTTCGCCCTCACCCAGATAGCGCACGGCTTCGTCATGGTTGCCTGGCACGTAGATAATCTCCACACCTTCGTTGGCGCGCTTGAGCAAAAGTTGAATCAGTTCATGCTTGATGCGCGGCCAGCGCCAGCCGCCAGAGCGCATTTTCCACACGTCAATAATGTCGCCGACCAGATACAGGCGGTCGCACTGGACATGAGACAGAAAATCAATCAGGTAGTCCACCTTGGCATCACGGGTTCCAAGGTGAACGTCGGAGATGAACACGCTGCGGTAGTGGAGCATGGCGGCTTCCCTGTATACAAAGTTTGTCAATTGCACTACCGCAAGATGACTTCCGCATGGCGAATTTATGAATACAGGATTTCAGACCCGTCGCAGACAGACTCACCAGGGCAGTAAGACAACTCACCGCGCATGAAGCTGTCACGCCCATAAAAAAATCCCCCGCGTGTACGAGGGATTTTTTAATTGTTCAAACTGAGGGGCAAACCCTCAGATAGGCCGTTTTAGTCGTAGAACTTGCGACGGGGTGCGCCTTGCCCCTCGCGGTAAGCGGGACGCGCTTCACCGTAGGCGCCGCGCGGCGCGCTTTCACCGCGACCTTGTCCGTAGCCATTGCCGCGTCCACCGGCTGAATTGCCCTCGCCGCGATAGCCGCCGCCCGCTGCGCCGCGCCCATAGGAGCGTCCTTCGCCGTCGGCGCTGCGATAACCACCGCCATTGCCTTCGCCACGGTAGCCGCCATTCCCCCTGCCCTCATGACGGTTGGCGCCGTGATAGCCGCCGCCCGTGCTGCCTGGGCGGGCGTGATGTCCAGGACGTCCGCGCGATGCTGAGCCGCGCTCATTTTCCTGTGGCTTGAAACGCGCCTCGAAGCCTTCAACTTCGGTCACGCGCACCTTGTCGCCGACATAGTGCTCAATATTGCGCAGAATGCCGATATCACGACGACCTACGAAGGAAATGGCGGTTCCGGTGGCGCCCGCACGACCGGTACGACCGATGCGGTGCACATAATCTTCGGCCTGACGCGGCAGATCGAAGTTGAACACGTGGGTAATACCCGCCACATCGATACCGCGCGCCGCAACATCGGTCGCAACGAGTACGCGGCAACGACCGCTGCGCAGATGGTCAAGCATACGAGTGCGCTGGCGCTGGTTCAGATCACCATGCAATGCGGCAGCGGCCTGACCGGCATCTTCCAGTTCCATGGCCAATTGGTCGGCATCGCGCTTGGTGGCTGTAAATACAATCGCTTGGTTGACGGTCGCATCATTCAGCAAATGATTGAGCAATTCGCGCTTGTGATCCACGTGATCGACGAAGATGACCTGCTGGTCAATCGCGTCACGGCGGGTTTCCTGCTGGGCGACTTCGAGCTTTTCCGGGTTGTTCAGCAAATCGCTGGCCAGACGCACCACGCTGGACGATAGAGTGGCGGTAAAGCATACGCTCTGGCGCTCCTGCGGCATGGCTTCGGCAATGGCGCGCATGTCGTCAGCAAAGCCGAGATCCAGCATACGATCGGCTTCATCAAGCACCAGCATGTCAAGACGATCAAAATGCACGCGACCATTGTTCATCTGGTCAAGCAGGCGTCCCGGCGTAGCCACGAGAATATCGTAAGGCTTGGACAACTCGCGATTCTGGATCGGATAGGGCTCGCCGCCGGTGATGCACACCACGCGCGTACCGCGCAGGCCGCGCCCAAAGCTAATCGCCGCCTTGGTTACCTGCTGCGCAAGTTCACGGGTCGGCGCAAGCACGAGAATGCGCGGCCCGCGACCTTCTTTGGCTTCAGCAACGATGCGACTCATCCCCGGCAAAAGGAAGGCGGCGGTTTTTCCTGTGCCGGTGGGAGCCTTGGCAATCAGATCACGCCCAGCAAGCAGCGTTGGAATGGCTTGCGCCTGGACAGGGGTGGGTTGGGTCAGGCCGAGTGCGGCCAGATTGGCAACGATTTGCTCGTTAACGCCAAGATCAGCAAAGGTTTGGTTGGTTACTTGAGTTGTCATGGTTTTTCCTGCTAGACAAAAGACAATAAGGGACTCTCGGCGACAGCTTTCTGAGTACGGAATTGCTTTGGAGCAGGCCGCGTTCGTTGGCGATAGCTTCAGCATCGAAGCCAAACCAACGATCGTCGTACCAAGTCCTTGAGGCATTGCAACCGCGATGCTTAGAGACTCACACCCTAAAACGGGTGGACAGGAGGGCTAGATTTCGATGACGCCCGGATCATTTCCGGACCGAGAGAATAAGTGGCGTCCCCACGGGGATTCGAACCCCGGTTACCGCCGTGAAAGGGCGATGTCCTAGGCCTCTAGACGATGGGGACACTGCAAGGCCATCAACGTGTGTTGACGGAGGCGCATTCTATACAGGTTTTTACCCTTGTCAACAGGTTTGTGACGTTTTTGTGATTATTCTTCGCTATGTGCGCCATGAGCTTGACCCGACCACGTTTGGCCTTAAGGTTAAGCCCCTGCAACAAACCGCTTGAAAAGGTGCTCTATGACCAATGTTGTTTTTGATGCCTCCGAACAGACTTTCGCCCAGGACGTCATTCAGGCCTCTATGACCCAGCCTGTGCTGGTGGATTTCTGGGCAAGCTGGTGCCAACCCTGCCAGGTGCTCAAACCGCTGCTCAAACGCGTGGTGGAAAGCTATAACGGTGAGGTGCGCCTGGCCTATGTGGATACCGATGTCGAACAAAACCTTGCGGCGCAATTTGGCATTCGCAGCTTACCCACGGTAATGCTGATTAAGGGCGGTCAGGTTGTCGATCAGTTTATGGGTGCGCAACCGGAATCGGCGATTCGCTCTCTGATTGACAAACACCTGGTGCGCGAATCGGATTTGATGCTGCACCAGGCCATGTCCTTGCTGGAGCAGGGGCATGAAGCCGAAGCGATGGAACTGTTGCGCCTTGCGCATGAGCTTGACCCGAAAAATTCGGCTGTGCTGTTTGCTCTGGCGCGCCTGGCTGCTCATGCCGAAAAATTTGACGATGCGCTGAGCATATTGGGCAGTATTCCCGATAACGCCGCCGAAGCCGCCAAGGCGCGTGAGCTCAGGGCACAGATTCATAGATCGGAAGAGCACACGTCTGAACTCCAGTCACGTCAGTCAATC
>CALKWL010000328.1 GCA_938004235.1 uncultured Gammaproteobacteria bacterium | reverse complement strand
TTCAGACGTGTGCTCTTCCGATCTTATTCGATGCTGCCGGCCAATTTGCCCGCGTATAATCGGTATGCGTTTTTTACAAGCCGGGATACGACGCTGCTGATGACACGACATCATGAGGCATTGTGGGCAGCGGCTTTGTATACGGCCGTTTCTAAGATGGGTTCGGCTGCGTGGGAGATTGAGAGCAGTGTGCCGCTACGCCGGAAACGGGCGCAGCTTGTACTGCAAATGGCGACAGCGGGCGCGTTTCGTGGCTGGGTACATTTCTTGCAAGCCCACCTGGTTAGTTTCTTAAACACCGGTTATGCGGTGGTAGAGATTGAGCGGGAGACGAAAGCCTACGGCAGCCGTGTGACTGCGCTGCATCACTTAAACCCGCTGCGGTGTCGAATTACGGATAACCCGGAAATCCCGATTTTGTATACGGATCGTAAGATGCGTGTGCATGAGATGAAGTATCATGACGTGCTTGTCTTCGGGGATATGGTGGACCCGACGCTGGGCGAGTATGGAATGGTGCAGAGTGCGGCGGAGCGGTCTTACCAGAAAATCCGATTGTTGAGTGTGATTGAGCGGTTTATCTGGGAGAAGGTGAGCGGAAACCGTGCCCTATCATTGGAGTTTATTCAGGGGTTGACGGAGACGACGCTTTCCGATGCGATTGAATCGAGTGAGCAGGACCAGAAGAAGCGGGGCGCGATTGCCTATAAGGGGGCGGTCGTGGTGCCGATTCCGGGTGATGTACCGATTCAACGGGTGAGCATTCCGCTGGCGGAGATACCGGACGGGTTTGATTATCGGGCGCTGGTGGATGATGCGAATGTGAATTATGCGAATAATATTGGCCTGGATGTGAATGATGTTGACCCGCGTCTGGCTTCGCGGCAGTCGTTTGGCAGCGGGGCGCAGTCGTTGATTCTGAATGAAAAGAGCAAGGGGCAGGGGCTGGAGAGCTGGAAAACGCAATGGACGAACAATGCGAATTTCTGGATTTTTGATACGGCAACAAAGTTTGTTTTCTCTGAATCTTCGCTGGATGATGAGTTGAAGAAGACGCAGGTGCAGGAACGGCGAACGGCTGTACATTCTGCGCAAATTGAGAAGGGAATTGTCACAGCAGAACAGGCTAAAAATCTGCTGGTGGATGCGGGCGACTTGCCGCGTGAGTTTTTGGATACTGATGTAACGGCCGGTACGACTATCTCCGACGACGACAAGCCGATTGAGCAGCAGGGGGAGCAGAAACCGGACCAGGCGGAACCGGTACCGGTTCCTGAACAGCAGGAGCGCACGAAGGCGCGGGTTGAGGATGCGCTGGAACGGGTGCGGGAGTTGATGGCTCGGGAGGAGGGTACGGCCGTTGAGTTGGCGCGTGGTGGCGGGGCTGTGGCTGAGGCGACGGCCGTGCTGCAACGGGCGAAGGAATTGGTGCAGTGAGATTTACGGGATACAAAGATGGATACCTTGTTTTTGGGGGCACTTCGGTAACATGCGGGCGTTGTGGAGAATCCGTGGATGAACAGAACGCTGAATGCTGCTGGTGGTGCAACGACTGGTTGTGCTTTGATTGCTGGGATGAGTTTGGGCATTGCGGCCACCCAGAGGCGGAAAAGATAAATAAAATTGCCCAATCCGCTCCCCAGAAGGTGCTGAAATAGTATGACCCCAGAACACCGCGCCCGCCTGCTGACTGATTTGATTTTTGAGGTGCCGATGTCGCCGC
>CALKWL010000327.1 GCA_938004235.1 uncultured Gammaproteobacteria bacterium | reverse complement strand
AAAAATCAGTCGTCACGACGCACGCGCTCAAGGCGCTCGTGCTTTTCCTGCGCTTCGATGGTGAGATTGGCGATTGGGCGGGCTTCCAGGCGCTTCAGGCCGATTTCCTCACCCGTTTCCTGGCAGTAACCGTAATCGCCTTCCTGAATGCGGTTCAGGGTTTTGTCGATCTTGTTGATGAGCTTGCGGTAACGGTCGCGCGTGCGCAGCTCCAGCGCGGCATCCGACTCCAGCGTGGCACGGTCGTTGATGTCCGGCTCCTGCCAGTTTTCTTCACGCAGCTGGTCGATGGTGGAGTTCGACTCTTCCAGCAGTTCGGCCTTCCACGCCATAAGCTTGCGGCGAAAATACTCAAGCTGCATGGGGTTCATGTACTCCTCGGATTCCGAGGGGCGGTAGCCTTCAGGCAATTCGATGCTCATGGGCGACAGTTTCCGGTTAGAAGACAGCGCGGGAGTTTAGCAGCCTGTCCGGCTTTAAGGAAATCGGCTGCAACCCCGTCTGGACGGTGCATATTTCGCCGCTTTCTTGGGTAATAGAAACCACTATTGCCCTG
Organism: uncultured Gammaproteobacteria bacterium; assembly: GCA_938004235.1. Classification (GTDB taxonomy): domain Bacteria; phylum Pseudomonadota; class Gammaproteobacteria; order Halothiobacillales; family Halothiobacillaceae; genus Thiofaba. The sequence goes on along the minus strand of CALKWL010000327.1, from coordinate 7,211 downwards.
CAAAGTCGTCAAGATCTGCCCTCGCTCAGCCGGGTTTTCGCTTCGATTCCTAAAGCCGGCCAGGCTGTTGGCGGCAGCCGTTCAAAAGCCGCAAGCGCATTTCTCCCGGTCGGTTTGGCGGGGGTGCACTACACTTGTGAAGGACTTACGCAGAACCCTGGGTTTCCCCCGCCCCCTTGACGGGAGATGGTTGGGGAGAGAGGGCAAGTCCAATATTTGCGTAAGTTCTCTGCACAATTTACCTGAGGATGACTCCCATGCCGCATGTCTTGCGTACTACGCCATCAATCCGCCTGATCGCCGTTGTGAGTCTGTTTGCGTGCGGCTCGCTTGCCCAGGCCGCACCGCGCGATGAAGTCGTGAGCACGCTGGCCGATCAGCAGAGCGTGGCGGTGACCATTTACAACGACAACCTCGCCTTGATTAAAGACGCGCGCCGCGTCACGCTCGCCAAGGAGCTCAATCATCTGGCCTGGCGCGAAGTCTCGGCCAAAATGCGCCCGGAAACCGCGCAACTGCGCAACCTCTCCAACCCGGCGGGCTTTCGCCTGCTGGAACAGAATTTCGATTTTGACTTGCTCACCCCGCAAAAACTGCTGGAAAAATATCTGGGGCAGGAAGTACGCGTGATTCGCACCCACCCCACCACCGGCATGGAAAGCAGCGAGACCGCCACCGTGCTCGCCACTAACAACGGCGTGGTGTTGAAATTCGCCGATCGCGTTGAAACCGGCGTGCCGGGGCGACTGGCTTTTGCTGGCGTGCCCGACAGCCTGCGCGACAAGCCAACCCTGGTGATTTCGCTTATCAATCCGACGGCGGGCGCACAGGAGCTAGAACTGTCCTATCTGAGCGGCGGACTGAGCTGGCGTGCCGATTACGTGGCCGAACTCAACGCCACGGATGCCGCGCTCGACCTGAACGGCTGGGTCACGCTCACCAACCAGAGCGGTGCTGCCTATCCGAATGCCAGACTGCAACTGGTGGCAGGCGACGTGAACCGCGTGCGCGACCTGCCCGCTCCCGCCCCGCGTGCTGTGATGGCCAAGATGCAGGATCTGGCAGGTGCCGCCGAAATGCAGCAGGAATCTCTGTTCGAATATCACCTCTACACGCTGCCGCGCCCGACCACGCTGGCGGAAAACCAGACCAAGCAGGTAGCCTTGCTCTCAGCCAGCGGCGTACCGGTGCGCAAGGAATTTTTGCTGCAAGGCGCGGATTACTACTATCGCGGACAACACGGTGAGCTGGGGCAAAAACTCAAGGTTGGTGTATTCGTCGAATTCAAGAACAGCACCGACAACAAACTCGGCCTGCCTCTGCCCAAGGGTGTGGTGCGCGTATACAAGAAGGACAGCGCGGGCAATGCGCAATTCATTGGCGAAGACCGCATTGACCACACGCCCAAGAATGAAACCGTGCGCCTGAAACTCGGCGAGGCATTTGATGTCACCGCCGACAAAAAACAGACCGATTTTCAGAAGATTGCAGGTAGCGGGCGCTACAACTACACGTTCGAATCGGCGTATGAAATCGTGCTGAAAAACGCCAAAACCGAAGCCGTCAGCGTCACTGTGCGTGAGCCCATGCCGGGCGACTGGACCATGGTCAGCGAGTCAGAACCACATCAGAAAGCGGCGGCAGGTACAGCGGAATGGCAGATCAAGGTTCCCGCCGAAGGGCAGGCGACGCTGACCTATCGGGTACGGGTCAGTTATTGAGCCTTGGCCAACCAAGGTGCAGGCGCGCGCGTTTGCAGCAATACGCCTCCCCCAGGCGCAGTGGGCAACAGGCTTAAGGTATCCCGCAAAGCTGCAGGGGCATCCGCCTTGGCTTCGGCGCGCGCCTTCAGGCTCACGCCGCTGGCGGCATCCCCCTGAATCTCGCCTTGCAGCGCGATGGCGGCGGCGGTGTCGCGCAGGTTGGCCTTGAGTTGGCCATCACGCACCTCGCCCTGCGCGCTGAATGAACCGAGCACCAGCGGCTCGCCCATCATCAGGCTCAGCCCGTCCACATCGAGCTGCACCGCCTCGGCCTGGCGCAAACCCTGTGACCACTGCGCGGATGCCAGCGCAAAGTGCGCGGTGCCCTCCAGCGGCACCGGTAGAGCTTGTGCCAACAGCGGGTGGTTCAGACGCACATCCGCCTGCGTGGCACGCAGGGTGATGGTTCCATTCCATGACAGCCCGACCGTGCTTTGCGCCTTCAGGCTGTCATCCTGTACCGTGACATCAGCCAGCAGAGGAGTCGACCACGGCGCACCAAGTCCTACACGCCAGCTTACGTTTTCAAGCTGAACCTGGGGCAAGCGCAACTGCGCCGAACCCTGCCACACGCTGCCCTGCACCTGCGCCAGCGGCAGCTTGAGCCAGCCCGCAATCTGGGCGGCGGGAAGGGTCGCCAGCAGCGCCAGCAGATAGGTTCCCAGCGCAAACCCGACCCAGGCCAGCGCCGATCCGATGCGCCGTGCCGTCATGGCGCTGTGCTTTTCAGCGTGATTTGCGCATTCACCCGTCCCGGGCTTACCGGGTCAATCTGCGCTGCGATGACCTGCAAGCCATGTTTCAGCGCCAATGACTCCAGCATTCGCAACAGGGCTTCCGCCGGTGCGCCCTCAAACACCACGCGAAGCCCTTGGTCGCTTTCGACTTCGCGACGTTTCAGCGCCTCGGCGAGCGCAAACTCACGCGCCGCCTGTTCGAGCGCAGGCAAGGGGGCGAGGCGTTCGCTGCGCGGCGTTCCCGCGCCTGTTGCCGGACGTGCACGCAGTTGCTGTGCAAGCTGCTGCGCCTCATGCAGCTGCTCCGCCGCCGCACGCTCAAGTTGACGCGCCTTGTGCAGAGATGAGCTGATCGGCTGCCAGACGGCCAGATACCCAAGCAAGGGCAGTGCCAGGGCGATGCCGATCAATACGGTACGCTGGTCGCGGGCGTTGAGCGCACTCCAGCGCTGATTGATCTGTGCGAATACATTCGCACCTGCATTGATGCTCATCCGCCGCTCTCCTTGAGGCGCAAGCGCGCCTCAGCACGCCCGCTTTCCGCACGTAAGCCGCTCAACTCGGCTTGCATGCCGGGGCGGGATTTCAGTGCCGCGTTGACCGCGTCCAGGGCGGCGGCGTCTGGCGCTTCAAGTCGCGCCTCCAGCGTGCCGCCCGCCGTCTTGCCCGCCGCACGAACGCTCATGCCGGATAGCTGGCCTGACTGGTAGCGCAAATCGCTCAGCTTGGCCGCAGGTTGCGCCTCCAGCGCCGGGGAGAGCGCTGCCAGCAAGGGCAGCAAGCCCTGCTCGGTCTGTGCGCCCCCGGAACCTTTGGCCAATTGTCGCAGCTGTACCAGGGGGTTGACCCAGCGTTTGACCTCCGGCGCGGCTTCGCGCGCGACGCGTGCAAGCTCAGCCTGCATGGACTGGGTGCGCGTCTTGAGCTGATAGGTCTCAAGCAGCATCAAGCCGAGTTGCGCCGCCAGCACGCTTGCAGCCAATGCCGCCGGAACCGCCCAGGGGCGCAGGGCGGCGTCCCATGCCCGACCGCCTCCTTTTCCACCAAGAAAATCAATGGCCTCTGTCTCGCGCAGATGCTGGTGCAGCCACATCCATGCCCCTTGCGGAGCCGGTTCGCGCGTCAGCAAGCACCCAGGCGGGCAATGCGCCAGCACGGCCTCTACCCCTGGCGCATCGATGACGTGCACCGCGGTTTCAAAGCCAAACACCTCAGGCAGCCACGCGTCATCCAGGCACATGGACTCACCGGCTGAGCGCATGAGCAGAGCCTCCGGTAAGGGCAGGATCACCCAGCCTTCCGGCGGTCTGGGGATGGCGTCCAACTCGCTGTACACGGCATCCGGCTCGATACCTTGCGCGGCCAATGTCGCCAGCAGGGCGTCGAGCCGCGCCCGATTGACCACCCGCGCCTGCACCTTGCCGTCTGCGCTGCGTGCGCCGTGGGCGATACGCAGTTGTTCGATTTCTTCGGCAAGCGACTCCTCCAGTGCAAACGGTAGCGCCTGCGCAATCAGGCGCGGGCTCTTGGCGCTGATCGTCGTCTCGGTATGCGTCACCCAGTCGCCGGGCAGCAGCAGGCGCACGCGCCCCCCGGCAGCGACGCGCGGCATATCGGCAAGCAACCCTTCCGCCGAGGCGGTTTCGTGCGCCGTTTGCAGCACCCATGCCCAGCTCGCATCGTGCAGCGGGCGCAGCGTTAAAACGTCCATCGGCTTATAAACTCTCCTGAAAACGACTCCACACCCGCACCAGACCCTGTCCATCGACCAAGAGCATACTGTAACGACGCAGACGGGTTTTGCCTACGCGCGCCTCAGCTTCCAGCAGGAAGACCTTGCTGTTCACGCCGAGTCCTTGCGTATTCACCCGCCCTTCAAACGGCGGTTTTCCCAGAAGCTCGTTTACATCCTTGAGCGGCGTGGTTTCACGATCGCGCACGAAATCCTCCCAAAGCCCTGCATCGCCTGATTCGTCCAGACAGCTCAAAACCTCAATCGGCGCGGTATTCAGATTCAGGTTCGCACTCACAGGCAGGGCTGCGACCCAAGGGCGCAAGGCGCGCACCTGTTCTGTGTCAAAGCCCTGAATCAAGCTCAGCTCCCGTGCGGCTTGCACGGGCTGATTGCCCGCGCGGTAGGCTGGGTCGCGCGAACGGTAGACCTCGTCTTCGGCGCCCTGCGGGCGCACTTCGCTATCCGCATCCTGCCAATCGGCCAGTGCATCCAGCGCTGCCTCCGGCGTTTCATTGCCTGCCTTGCGCAGAATGCAGCTTAAGCGCTGCTGCACGATCGGATCGAGGGTGTTATCGCTCTTGACCAATGCATTCAGGTTGAAGCGACCTTGCAAATCAATCAGGCGTCCGCTGATTTCCCCGCCCTCCACCGGCACGGCGGGCAGGGGCAGAGCCCAGGCCTCGCCGAGATGGTCGATATCGCGCTTGTCGCGTTTGAGCACCACCCGCGCCCAGTCCTCCGCGCCTTGCAAATACATTTTGGCCTGGGCGTGATGCAGCAGATTTTCCGTGCGGCGCAGGCTCATGGCGCTATCCTGCGCCAACGCAGCCGCCAGCACCACCGCCAGCGCCAGCACCAGTAGGGCGGTAATCAGCGCAATGCCGGACTGTTGCCGCCTGTTCATGAGCGATCCTCATCCGACGGGGCGGGCGTCGCGTTCTGGCCGTCGCCGGCGGGCGTATTGGAGCCGCCGACGCTCATGGCATCGCCCGAACCCGCATCCGGCAACACCACCACCTGGGTCATTTCACGCCCATCCTCGAATCTCAGCTGGATGCTCACGGCTTGTGGCAGCGCCGTATTTCCATCCGAGGGTGGCCAGGCGGCGCTTTCCTCGCCGTCACGCAGGAAGCGGAACACCGCCGAAGCGACCTTGGGCCAAAGCGTCATGATCTGATCCGGCTCCAGTTGCGCGGCATCCGGCGGATTCCACTCCTCACGTAAAAGAGCGCCATCCTGCAAGCGGTAGCGCACCCGTGAGAATGGCGCGGGCGCAAAGCCTTCACGCACTCGCGCGCTGCGCGTGAATTCCAGCAGGGTTGAGCCGTCGCGTCCGCTCATCAGTGCCAGATGCGGTGAGCCCAGGCCGTCGCGCACCGGGCGATTCACCAGCAGGGTTAAATCGTCATCCAGCACACGCAAGCCGCGTTGCAGCTCGGCAAGCTGCTCGCGCGCCTCGCGCGAACCCTCCGAGTTTTTAATCATGGCCGACAGGCCGCCGTAAGCCATCACGCCGATAAGGGCAAAAATCGCCATGGCGACCAGCAGTTCAAGCAGGGTAAAGCCGCGTATCAGCCTGTTCATGACGTTCGCGCCAGAAAGCCGATCACCCTCGCCTGTACCGCGCCATTGTCGCCGGGCGCATCGGCCAGGCGCACATCCATGATGACGCGTTTCAGATCCGGGTCGGGCGTGCTTTCAAAACGTGCCTGCCATTGCCAGCGTCGCCCGTCCTGCTCCAGCATGTCGCTTTGCTCGCTGGCCTCGGGCCACTGCTTGCTGGCCTGCAAGCGATGCAGCTGATTTTCCGCCACCACAAAGGCCTGGGTGCGCGTTTGCAGATCCGATACCAGCAGCGCGTGATCGCCCGCCGTTTTGATCAGCGCGCCCAGCGCCAGCGCCAGAATTACCAGCGCCACCAGCACTTCCATCAGGGTAAATCCAGCGTCGCGCCGCATCATGGCGTATCCTGCGGCAACAAACGCGCGCCATCCGGTTCAATTGCAATCCGCTCGATATTTGCGCTCGCGCTGTGGCTCAGGTTCAACACGCCCTGCGGCCAGAGCATGTCATTGGCCAGCGCCAGCACGCGCGGCGCAAGCGCTCCTTCCGCCGGGGCGAGGGACGTGGATCGACGTTCCGGGCTCTGGCGCGTCTCAAAGCGCAGCACCATGCCGGGCGGCAGGGTGCGCGCCCGAAACAGCGTGTCATCCGTCAGGCGCGTAAATTCGGCGGCAGAGGCATCTTCGCTGACGGCCTCGTCGTGTTGCACAAAAAAATAGCCATCGTTCGCCAGCACCAGGCCAAGATCACGGTCACGCATCACGGCCTCTTCGCGCGCCAGATTCAGCAGTGCCGTCAAGCGCCGCGCCTCCTCGCCCAAGGCCTCACCCACGCGGTCGCCCTTGAGCGACAGGCTCACCGCTGTAATCAGGATGGCGATGATGACCATCACCACCATGACTTCGATCAGCGTAAAGCCGCGCGGGCTCATTTTTCGGCCACTAAAACAGCGCGACGCGGCGCAGGATAACCTTCGACGGTGCGCATCGGGTCGTGCGGATCCAGAAAGGCGGCCAGGGAGTCGTAACGCATCCAGTCGGTCTGGCGCTGCTCGTCCAGCGTGGTGCGTGTTTCATCCACAATGCGCACGTTGTTTAATCCGGCCTGTTGCATCCAACGCTTGAGCATCTGCGCCGAAGGCACGCTCCAAACATTTCGCATCATGGCATAGCGCCCGCTGGGGTTGGTTTCGGTGTCGGCAGGATACAGGCAATCGTCCTCGCCGCCCTCAATCACCAAACTCTCCAGCACCAATTGACCGCCGGGGCGCAGGCACTCCAGTAAGTGCGCCAGATGCTCCTGCGGGTCGCGGCGATGGTAGATCACACCCATCGAGAACACCGTGTCAAAGACGGTAATGCGCCCGCCCTGCGCCGGTTCGGGTAGTCCCTCCAGCGCAAAGGGCAGAGATCG
>CALKWL010000326.1 GCA_938004235.1 uncultured Gammaproteobacteria bacterium | reverse complement strand
GATTGACTGACGTGACTGGAGTTCAGACGTGTGCTCTTCCGATCTCTCAGACGCACCTGGGAGCCTAAGCGTTTTGCTGCCGTCCATGCACCCGGTCGAATGTCCACTTGGGTCGACCTTCAAGCCTTCCAAGAACCTGGAAGCCGACCTGCGCGCCATCCTGCACGATGCCCTTCAACTTGGCGACGAGGCCTTCGCCCTCAGCGCCGATTCCCCCTTGCTCGGCGCGCTGCCGCAACTCGACTCCATGGGCGTATTGGCGGTACTGACCGCGCTGGAACAACAACTTGGCCTGACCCTGCACGACGACGAAATCGACTCCAGCCTGTTCGAAACCCTCGGCAGCCTGACCGAGTTCGTGCGCCAGCGTTTGCCGTAGGTGCAAGCCCGCCCTCCTACGCTTAACCTTCTTGATGGGATACATCAACCGCACGAGTCCCCTATGCCTCTCCTTACCGTTGACCACCTAAACTTTTCCGTCGGCACGCGCACGCTGCTGAAAAACGTCGGCTTTACCGTTGAACCCGGCGAACGCATTGCCCTGATTGGACGCAACGGCGAGGGCAAATCCACCCTGCTGCGCATCCTCACCGGCGAACAGCGCGCGGACGAAGGCGAAGTGCGCCTCGAACCCGGCGCCAAGGCAGCGTATCTGCAACAAGACCCGCGCATGGAAACCGATGCCACCGTCTATGACATGGTGTTGCAAGGTCTGGGCAATCTGCATGACATCCTGCTCGAATACCACACCGTCATCGCCCGCCTGGAAAACGGCGACGAAAAGGACATGGAACGGCTTTCTGTTCTTCAGCACGAACTGGAAGCACGCAACGGCTGGGACGTGGCGCGTCGCGTCGATGAAGTCATCACCCGCCTGGAACTCGACCCCGAACGCAAGGCGCGCGAACTCTCCGGCGGCGCCCAGCGCCGCGTACTGCTCGCCCAGGCCCTGGTGCAGGAACCCGACCTGCTGCTGCTCGACGAGCCGACCAACCACCTCGACATCGCCAGCATCGAATGGCTGGAAGGCTTCATCACCGGTTCGTCGGGAACGAACCGGGAGTCGCCGATAGGCGAGCCCGAAGGGCGACGGCCAAGGATGGCCGGAGGCCGCGACTTTCGCGGCGCCGTGCTGTTCATCACCCACGACCGCGCCTTCCTGCAACGACTCGCCAACCGCATCCTCGAACTCGATCGCGGCAACCTCAGCTCCTGGCCAGGCGACTGGGACAACTACCTGCGCCGCCGCGAAGAACGCGAACACGCCGAAGCCCAGCAAAACGCCGAATTCGACAAATTCCTCGCCCAGGAAGAAGTGTGGATACGCCAAGGCGTCAAGGCCCGCCGCACCCGCAATGAAGGCCGTGTGCGCCGTCTGGAAGCCCTGCGCGCCGAACGCGCCGAACGGGTCAACAAACAGGGCAGGGTGGACGTCAACCTCGCCAGCGCCCCCACCTCCGGCAAGATCGTCGTTGAAACCGAACACGCGGCCAAAAGCTACGCTGGAAAAACCCTGGTCAAAGACCTCTCCATTCGCATCCAGCGCGGCGACCGCATCGGCCTGGTCGGCCCCAACGGCGTAGGCAAAAGCACCCTGCTCAAACTGCTGCTGGGCGAAATCCAGCCGGATCGCGGCACGGTGAAAATCGGAACCCAACTCGACATCGCCTATTTCGACCAGCACCGCGCCCAGCTCAACCCGGACTGGACAGCGATTGAAAGCATCTGCGACGGCGGCGACCGGCTGGACGTCCACGGCGAAAACATGCACGGCATCGGCTACCTGCAACGCTTCCTGTTCACCCCGGATCGCGCCCGCACCAAAGTTTCCGCGCTCTCCGGCGGCGAACGAAACCGCCTCCTGCTCGCCCGCCTGCTGGCCAAACCCGCCAACCTGCTGGTGCTCGACGAACCGACCAACGACCTCGACCTGGAAACCCTCGAAGTCCTCGAACAAGCCCTGCTCGAATACGACGGCACCCTGCTCATCGTCAGCCACGACCGCGCCTTCCTCGACAACGTCGTCACCAGCCTGCTGGCCTTCGAAGGCGATGGCAACATCCGCGAAGTCGTCGGCGGCTACGCCGACTGGCAGAAAATCCGCGAACAAGAACTACCCCTCCCCCCTGGTGGGGCAGGGGAGAGGGGAGCGAAGTCGACAGTGAAGAGGGACAAAGGCGCTTCATCCGAACCCATTGCCAAGCCCGAACCTGCGCCGCAAACCAAAGCAAAAGCCAAACTCAGCTTCAAGGACCAGCGCGAACTCGACCAACTTCCCGCACGCATCGAAGCCCTGGAAACCGAACAGGCCGAACTCACCGCACAAAGCGGCGACCCCGCCTTCTACCAACGTGACCAAGCCGCCATCAAGACCGTACTCGACCGCCTGATGGTCATTGCGCAAGAACTGGAAACCGCCTATGCCCGCTGGGCGGAGCTGGACGGTTAAACAGGAGAGGGGTGACGGGCAGCATGGTAGGGCGAATTAGCGCAGCGTAATGCGCCGGATGCGCAGCATGGCGCCAGATCAGCCCCATGCTGCGGAATACGCTGAACGCGAAGCTGACATCAGCCCGCTATTCCACCCTACAGAAAATCAAAGGTAGGGCGCATTAGCGCAGCGTAATGCGCCGAAGGCTTGGGGCTTAATCAGGTAGGCTCAGACCATCCGCCCTTGCACTTCCCGCCCAATCCTGCGGATAAACCCCCGCCGCAACCAGACGGTGAAACGTCGAAAACGGCCAATCCGCAACACATTGCACATACCCATGCTTCACCGGATTGAAATGCAGATAATCCATGTGTGCGGCAAAATCCGCCTCATCACGAATCAGATGCTCCCAAAATCGCCTTTGCCAGATACCCCGCTCGCCCCGGTTCATCCGCACGCGCGAACGCCGCTCATCCACGGGAAGCTGCTTTGAAAAGCCTGACTTGATCAGGCGCCAACGCATGGAAAAATCAGCATCTCCCTGCGGAAGCTCCATGATGGCGTGCAAGTGCTCTGGCAAAACCACCCAGCCGTGGATATGAAAGGGATGCTTGCGCCGAACCTCGCGCACCACGGCGCGAAGAGTCTCCACATGACGAGTCAGAAGCGGGTTGTTCCGTCGTTGCAACAGATTGACGGTGAAGAAAAAAGTCCCGCCGGGGCAAAATGCACGACGATAATCAGGCATGAAATAACCGGCGGATATTGAACGAATGTAGGGCGCATTAGCGTAGCGTAATGCGCCGAAGGCGGAGGGTGGAGCCAGACCAAGCCCCATGCGGCGGAATACGCTGCGCTATTCCGCCCTACGAGCTACACGCTGGCCAAGGCGTATATGCAAAATGTGCCGGAGTCAGTACGTGATGCGTTGGCTACATCCTATCGAGCTCTTCCGTCGGTCGCAGATGATGCGCGCCGCTATGCCCAGGCTGTGTTGTCCGGTCGCAAGGTGGATGAGTATCGAACGCTGGGGTTGTTGACTAAGGATCAAGCCACAATAATCGCGCTGATCACCATTAGTGATGCCGTATCACTCAACTCCTACGACTGGGCATTCGACGCATCAACCGTTCGCAAGGTGCTAAAAGACCATGGTGATGATGCGGCTGAAGCCAAGCAAGGACAGTCTGGTGTGAGCGCTGATGATTACTCGCTATTGCCTAAAATCATTTCAGACCCAGACAAGATCGAAGATGCTGGTAAATCGGACGTAGGCAGACCCATTGTGCGTGTTATTAAGCGCATTGGTGACGTGACTTATGTATTGGCGATGGAGGTGCGTAGCGGCAGGAAAATGCTGGCTTTGCAATCGATGTGGAAGTTGGGCCGTCCCCCCTCCCTACGCCCGTAGCGCTTCGTGGTATGAGCACGACGGAGGAATGCAACCAGCCCACGAGTAGTATAGGACATATCGTCAGGAGACAAAAAGTAGGTCTTGATCACATCCCCTCCGCAACGTCCGAAACGTTTTCGTGGTATGAGCACGACGGTTTGATTCTATGACCAAGATAAGGAGAATATAGCATGATCACTGTTGAATTTAATGACCGTGAAGTGCTTGATGCCTTGCAATCGCTGCATCAGCGCATGAACGACCTCACACCTGTACTACAGGATATCGGCGAATATCTGACCACATCGACTAAAGATCGATTTGCGGCCGGTATCGGGCCCGACGGCAACGCATGGGATCAAAACAGTGACGTTACCTTGGAGCGTAAACGAGGCACCAAGCCTCTAATCGGTGAGACTCATCGGCTTTCCAATGAGCTCAGTTACTTCATTGGCAACAACGAACTAACTTTCGGCTCTCCGCTGGAGTATGCCGCTGTTCAGCAGTTTGGAGCAGATCAAGGTGATTTTGGTCATGGCTCACCATGGGGTGACATTCCAGCACGACCATTCATCGGGATAAGCGACGACGATCAAGTTGAAATTTTGGACATCATTAACAGCTACCTCGCCAGCGCCATCACGTAGCCTTGATTTGTGTTAGTGCGCACTTCCACAATACACAACGTTATTTCACAAACCTTCCCGATATAACCCGTTTGTTCCCACATCTTCCCGCATTTATCGCAGTAAAGGCGTTTCATTTATCTCAGTTGAACACAACATCAATCCCACCTGCCGCTCATCCGCTCAAGTTGTCTGACCGAGTTCGTGGCAAGCATTGCAGCATCCCTGCCGGAACTCAATATGCCCGGTGCATTCGTTGATCCTTGGCGCCTGTTTGACATGGTTTAATACATTCGTCCACACCGCCATACCCACGTCGACATGCCCCAACACGCCACCTCCCATGCCGAGCGCCTGTCAGCGCTGGGTGCTTTGCTGAAAACCTTTGCCGCGTTGTGGCGGCCTGCGCCGTTTCATCATGTGTGTGTGCCTTGGGCGGAGGATTTTCCCGCCTTGCATGCGGCCTTGCTGGCGTTGTCCCGCGATCAGGTGGAGGCGCTGCATGCGGATGCTTCGGCCTTGCGGCTTTGGCTGGAACCCTGGTTGCCGGGAATGGCGGCGCTGGATGAGCTGGCGCGGCTTGGGGCGTTGTCGGCGGAGGGGTTGCCGCCTGAGCTTGGGGCTGGGCTTCATGATTCCGGGCTGCATGACGCAGGGTTTCATGACCTTGGGCGGGATGTGCCGGGGCGCAAGTGGGCGCAGGTGGAGGCGTTTGCCGCGCAGGCCTTGCCTCTGTGGGGTGAGGCGCGCGAGGTGTTGGACTGGTGCGCGGGCAAGGCGCATCTGGGGCGGGCGCTGGGGCTGCATAGCGGTTTGCCGGTGCTTGCGCTGGAGCGGGATGCCGTGTTGTGCGCGGAGGCGGAGCGGTTGGCGTCGCGGGATAAGGTGGCGCTGCGTGCAAAGGTGTGCGATGTGCTGGCCTTGCCGCATTCTTTTGTGCTCGGGCCGGGGACGCTGGCGTGTGCCTTGCACGCTTGCGGCGATTTGCATCGTGCCTTGCTTGATCGGGCGCAGACCGGGGCGTCGGCGGGGATGCCGGTGGGCATGGTGCTTGCGCCGTGTTGTTATCACCGCACCGCGCATGAGGTTTACTTGCCGCGTTCCAGCGCCGGGCGGGCGTGCGGTTTGGACTTGAGCCGCGAGGATTTGCGTCTGGCGGTGCTGGAAACCACCACGGCGGGGCAGGCGCAGCGCCAGGCCGAGGCGCGGCGCAAGCGGCGTTTGCTGGCCTTGCGGCTTTGGGGGGCGCGGCAGGGCCGGGCGTTGCAGGATTACGCACGCTTGCGCGATCTGGGACGGGATGCGGATGACGTGGCCTTGCTGCGCGCCTGCGAGCGTTTGGGCTGGCCGCTGCCGAATGCGGATGAGGTGGCCGAGCTGCTGGCGAGTGGCGAACGTCGTGCCGCCGAGGTGCGTGCGCTGGAGTTGATCCGCGCCGCCATGCGTCGCCCGCTGGAGGTGTGGCTGGTGCTGGATATGGCGCTGGGGCTGGAGGAGGCGGGGTTGGCGGTCGAGGTGGGCGAGTTTTGCGCCGGGGTGCTTACGCCGCGCAATCTGCTGATTCGCGCGCGCTCAGCCCCCGTCGCATGAGGGGTTACGAGCCGGTTTGCTGTTTGGCCTGACGACGGCGGGCGATTTCGTCCCAGTCGATGTTGTTGCAGGCTTCGCATTCTTCCTTGAGGACGCCGAGTTTGACCAGCAGGGCGTGAACCTTGCAGCCGACGCAGAAGCCAAGAATGGCTTCCATCCACATAAACCCAAGGCAGACCCAGACCAGGACGAGGGGAATCCAGTAAGGCATGAAGCTGACGGTTTCCGGAAGCACGGCGTGTCCGGCCAGTCCGTTGACAAATTCGGCGACGGGAACCGGATTGAAGAAAACAAGGCACACGACAATCAGTGTTGCGCCGATGCCCCAGGCAAAGCGCTTGGGCGCCAGCGGCTTCCATAGCGGCGGGGTTTTGCGCGCCAGAAAGCTGGCAATGTAAATGGTGGGTGAGAGGCGCGAGGTGATGACGCTCATGCCGATCAGCATTTCAAACAGGGCGTAGAACAGCACCCAGGTTTGTACGCTGTAGTCCCAGGTGCGGCGAATGACTTCTGCGGCGTAGATGGTGTGGCCGTCCCAGTCGGTGTTGTAGGTGTCGGTGAGCGAGTTGCCGTCCACAATCCAGCGCACGCCCCAGATGGCGTCGATCAGGGTGAGTGACATGTAGAGGGGGATGAACAGCAGGATGCCGGCACGGATGCGTACGGCGACTTCGTTGATGTAGGGGCTGGATTCGCTGGGGTCTCTGAACCAAAGGTTTTTGAGTATCTGGAGCATGGGGATTCCTCGACAGGCAGGCGGGCGCCTCGGAAAAACGTCACGCTCAGACGGTGTGCCTGGAATAACGCCTGCGCTCGATGCTTCAAGTCCGACGGGGCGCCGGGCGAGGGAACATGCGGGCTTGCGCCAAGGCCGCGTTCGGTCGTTTTTGCGAAGTGTCCGGTTGAGTTTAAGACCGGGGGTGTCGGGGAATAGCATATGCCTTAACTAAGGCTTTGTAGTGCATAAGTTTTTTATTGTCTATAAGTCTGCGCTTATGTTTTGTCTGGCGTTTTTGCGGCTAGCAGCCAGATCGTCTCAAGTCCGACAGGCTGCTAAAAATCACCCTTTTCTCGTGAAGTGGTGGGCGCGCAGGCTGGTTCCGAGCGCCTGCAAGGCCTGGCGGGCTTGTTTAGAGCCGTCTTGCGGTGCTGCCGCATAGCGCCAGTGCAGGTAGTGTTCGATGAAGGCGACGGCCTGCGGCGCGAATTCGGGATGCTGTCTGTGCAGGCGTTGCATGAGGGCGCGCGGGGATTCGCTGGGAATGATTTCCACGCCGTGGCGCTTGAGCTGTGTTTGGAACGCCAGCCACATGCGTTGCTGCGGGGTGTATTTGGGCTGCGCGCGCCAGTGTTGCACGAGTTTGAGGATGGCGAGGCTGATCAGCAGGCTGAGTATGACCAAGCCCCACAGGCGCAGGTTTTGATGGCCAACCCAGCCCAGCATCTGCAACAGCCTTTGCTGGTCGCTGGCATCAAAGCCCAAGACCCAGCGATTCCAGCGGTTTTCAAGTCCATCCCAATGCAGGCGCGCACGATGCAGAAAGCCGAAGTCGCGGCGTAATGCGGCGGGAAGCTGTTCCGTCGCGCTGGGTACGGCCGCTGCGGCGCCGCCTTCAATGCGTTCCGGCGCGACACTGGCCGTGGGGTCGATGCGCACCCAGCCTTGTCCTTCCAGCCAGCTCCTCTCCATTGTCAAGCACTACCGCTTCAACCTTCTTGTCACCCT
>CALKWL010000325.1 GCA_938004235.1 uncultured Gammaproteobacteria bacterium | reverse complement strand
TCACACCCCTGCCGGAGCGCGACTGGAGGCCGAAGAAAAATATATTGTTCCGGGCAAACTGACCGAGCGCTTGGAACGCGGTGACGTCCGCCTATTGGACGTTTGCTTCGGGCTGGGCTACAACAGCCTGGCTGCGCTGAATCTCGCGGCTGGAAAATCTAAATTGGAAATCACCGCACTGGAAATGGATCGCCGTGTCGTCGGCGCCGCCGCAAAAAGCATCCAGCCCTCGGAATCCGATACCTTTGACTGGCGCAAAACGCTCACCGAACTTTATCTGCATGAAAAATCGATCATCGGCCCGAAGCGCAGCGCAGAGTATTTCCAGCATGGAAACAGCGACGCAGGAGCGGTTCATCAACAATCGGCAATCATCTGCTGGGGCGATGCGCGTTACACCGCAACAAAACTTGAGGCCAGTGCGTATGACCTCGTCTTCCTCGATGCCTTTTCCACCCAGCGCAACAGCGAGCTGTGGACCGTCGACTTTTTCAAAAAACTCCGCCGCCTCATGAAGCCCGACGCGCTGCTGCTGACTTATTGCGCCGCCATTCCCGTGCGCTCCGGACTCATCGAGGCCGGCTTCTTCGTCGGCGAAACCGAACCAGTCGGGCGACAGCGCGGCGGCACCCTGGCCGCCATGCGCCCGCAGGACATTGAGATTCCCCTGCCCGACCACGAACTGAACATGATCCAAGAAACCACCCGCGGACTGCCCTACTGCGATCCATACGGCATCTGGACCAACAAAGAAATCCTGCGCGACCGACAGGAGCGAATTCTCGCAGCAAAAATGCAGCAGAACAGCTAAACGAAATTACTCGGCTACAATGCCGTGTCTCCGAATCCGCCGCCGCCGGGCGTTTTTATAACCAGTTGATCGCCGGGCTCAACAGAAAGCTGGACTTTTCCGGGCAGGGATTCGGGAGCGTCAGCACCGGCGCGAAGGAGCTGATTCAATCCGGGTTGGGCGGAGGCACCGCCGTCGAGGCCGAAAGGTGCATAGTCGCAGCGACGCTCGGAGAGGATGGATACCTTGAGCGGACGCAAAAATTCGATACGGCGGACCACCCCGTCGCCGCCGCAGAACGTCCCAGCTCCACCGGAGCCGCGACGAATGGAGAATTCGTGAACGCGCACGGGATAGCGGCGTTCAAGCACTTCGACATCGGTAAGGCGCGTGTTGGTCATGTGCGTATGAACAGCGTCCGCACCATCCGCATCGCGCACCGCACCCGAGCCGCCGCAGATGGTTTCGTAATAGCCGAAGGTGTCATCGCCGAATGTCAGATTATTCATCGTCCCCTGGCTGGCTGCAGCCACGCCGAGCGCGCCGAGCAGGACATCAACCACGCGCTGGGAGGTTTCGACATTCCCGCCGACCACGGCCGCGCAGTCGACGGCGGACTCATGCTCCGGCGGATTGAGCAGGCATTCGGGCAGGATGATTTTAACGGGATGCAGCACGCCGCTGTTGAGCGGAATGTCTTCATCGATCAGGCTGCGGAAGACATAGAGCACGGCGGCGGTGGTAATCGCGCGAATTGATAAGAAATCGCTTTTCAGGGGCACGGACACCCGCCCGCCTGCCTGTGCGTGTCCGCACGCAGACAGGCTAGAACCGGTCTGAATGAGCGCTTTCATGGTGGAAATGTAGTAGGATCGGGCTGGTGATGTCAAGTCCGACGTCAAACGCGATTCGAACGCCAGTCAAACCACGGGCAAAAAGTCCGAGTGACCGTAAAACGGCCCGACAAGGCGAGTTCGGCACCGTCTGGAGGCGCACCGCACCCGTCGCGATGGATCAGCCGTTCGCGTACATCATGACCGGTTCGGTATCGTAGTCCGGGAATGGGTCATCGTAGCAAGGCTCGATGACCCATTCGGCAACCTCAGGCGGTGCCCTTGCCGGCAAGACCCGCACGCCCTGCTCCCAGAGGCCCTTGTGGCGCAGGATGCGCTCGATCACGTCGCGCTCGTTGATGAGAGAAACGATGCGCATCTCTTTCCGGCATTTCGGGCACAAGAGCGGATCGGCTTCCCAGACCTTCTTGATGAGTTCCCGCCACTTGGCCGAGGGGATACGGCGAGGTTTGTGTTCGGAGACATCGATGATCTGCACGGCCCGGCCCGCGGCTGCGGCCTCTTCGGCGGCGTGTTTGTCGCGCTGGCCGCGCATCTTGTTGCTGTACCAGCCGTAATACCGGACGAGCTGGAAGCTCTTGTCCGGGATGTGCTGGGTGATGGCCGCTATGAAGTCGCACGGACTGAAGACCTCGAAGTTGCGCTGTATCTTCGGATTGAGGCCGGAACGGTAGATAACCGCTCCGTCCGGATTGGCGCGGTTGGGCTCCGTGACCTGCATCTTTTCGACGGCGAAGGGGTTGCGGATGATGTACTGGGCCAGCCGCTCGATGTCCCCGCGCTCGTCGGGCAGTACCCGCCGGCTCCGATGCACGTTGAACCCGGAATGCACCCAGCCGCGCAGCATGTTGGCCCGTTCCACCGGCAACAGGCCCTTGTCCACCAGAAACGTGATGACCCGCGCCCGGAACATCTCCTCCAGCGGCTCGATGCTCACATTGGGCAGGCAGTAGAACAACCCCGAGCGGGCGAAGAGGCCGTCGGCGACCAAGGCGTGGAGGTGGGGATGGAAGTCCAGGTACTCGCCGAAGGTGTGGATCGCCATGACGATGC
>CALKWL010000324.1 GCA_938004235.1 uncultured Gammaproteobacteria bacterium | reverse complement strand
ATTGACTGACGTGACTGGAGTTCAGACGTGTGCTCTTCCGATCTCATGACCCTGGAGATGTCTGGCTGCACCGTCGAAGTCACCCGCATTGCACGCAAGGTGGTCGAGCAGGCGCGTCTGTGGCCGACGCTGGAGCACATCAACGAGCTTGAGCCGTGACGGCGCACGCATGGCGCTAAAACCCAAAACCCACTACGTCTGTGCCGAATGCGGCGCAACCAGCCCCAAATGGGCAGGCCAATGCAGCGAATGCGGCGCATGGAACAGCCTGAGCGAACAGGCGGCTCCCAGCGCCACGGATACAGCCAAACGCGCCATCATGCAGTACGCGGGTGCGCAAGAAGCGCGCCGCCTCGGGGATGTGCAACTCGCCGACACCCCGCGCCTGCCCACCGGCATGGACGAGCTGGATCGCGTGCTTGGCGGCGGCCTGGTGCCCGGCTCGGTGATTCTTTTGGGCGGTGACCCCGGTATCGGCAAATCCACCTTGCTCTTGCAAACCCTGGTTGCCCTGCAAGCCACTCTGCCCGGCCTGTACGTCACCGGCGAGGAATCGCTGGCACAAATCGCCCTGCGCGCCCAACGCCTCAACCTTGAAGCCGCCGACCTGCAATTGCTGGCCGAAACCTCGGTCGAGCGCATCGTGCAGCAAGCCGAAATCCTCAACCCCGGCGTGATGGTGGTCGATTCGGTGCAAACCCTGTTCTCCGACAAGCTCACCGCCGCCCCCGGCTCAGTCTCGCAAGTGCGCGAAGCCGCCGCCCTGCTCACCCGTATGGCCAAACAGCGCGGCATCTGCGTGTTCATCATCGGCCACGTCACCAAGGAAGGCGCGATTGCCGGGCCGCGCCTGCTCGAACACATCGTCGATACCGTGCTCTACTTCGAAGGCGAACCCGGCAGCCGCTACCGCCTGGTACGCGCCGTGAAAAACCGCTTTGGCGCAGCGAATGAAATCGGCGTGTTCGCCATGACCGAACACGGCCTCAAACCGGTCAGCAACCCCTCCGCCATCTTCCTCTCGCGCCACGAAGAGCCGGTCTCCGGCAGCGTCATCATGGTCACCCGCGAAGGCACGCGCCCGCTGCTGGTCGAAGTGCAAGCCCTCGTTTCCGACAGCCCGTTCGGCCAGCCGCGCCGCGTCACCCTTGGCCTGGAACAAAACCGCCTCGCCATGCTGCTCGCCGTCATGCACCGCCACGGCGGCATCGCCATGTTCGACCAGGATGTATTCATCAACGTGGTCGGCGGGGTAAAAATCAATGAAACTGCTGCCGACCTGCCGCTGCTCTGCGCCGCGCTGTCCAGCCTGCGCAATCGTCCGCTGCCCGCCGACACCGTGATCTTTGGCGAAGTCGGCCTTGCCGGCGAACTGCGCCCGGTGCCGCACGGTCTGGAACGCCTGCGCGAGGCGCACAAACACGGCTTCAAACGCGCCATCGTGCCCAAGGCCAACCTGCAAGGCAGCTTGCCCAAAGGCATGGAACTGCACGGTGTGACGCGCCTGACCGAGGCATTGGGGCTTTTGTAGGAGCGAACCTTGGGTCGCGAATGCCGACACCGCCCATTCGCGACCCAAGGTTCGCTCCTACATGCCATCAATCCGCGCTAATATCGACGCCAAATTGCAAAACAGGAGCCGGACATGGGACACGCCCTACGCATCGAACATCCGCACTACACCTACGACGACTACAAACTGTGGGAAGGTCGTTGGGAACTGATCGACGGTACGGCCTATGCCATGTCGCCCGCGCCGTCAATCAACCACCAGTCGGTGAGCAACGACATTGCCTGGGTTCTCAAGCAGCAGTTGCGCGACTGCAAAACATGCCGCGCCCTGCTCCCCGTCGATTGGCGCATGAGCGATGACACGGTGGTACAACCCGACAACCTGGTGGTCTGCCATCCGGTGGAAGGCGCTTACATTACCCGCGCTCCGGTACTGATTTTTGAAGTGCTCTCCAAATCCACGGCGCTCAAAGATCAAAACACCAAATTCAGCCTTTACGAACGTGAGGGCGTGAAATACTACGTCATCGTCAATGCCGAAGACCGCTGCGCCAAAATCTTTGTCCTGCACGAGGGGCGCTATATCAAGCTCTGCGATGTCGGCAGCGAAAGCGTGGACTTTGACCTCGGTGCATGCAGCATCCATTTTGACTTCTCGCTGATCTGGCCTGAAGCGACTTGAAGGCAAACGCACATCAACCCGACAGGTGCGTGATAGAATCGCCAACTTTCGTTTGTTGCAGCCTACCGCACCATGGCGACTCGCCCACGCAAAACTCCCCCCCCCGGCACAGATACGCTCCCGGAAACCGCGCCCAATGTTGAGCAGTTTGAAACCTCGCTCAAGGAGCTGGAGGCCGTGGTGGCGCGTATGGAGCAGGGTGAACAAACCCTCGAAGACTCGCTGCGCGATTTTGAGCGCGGCGTGCAACTCACCCGCCAATGCCAGAGCATGTTGAACAGCGCTCAACAGCGCGTGGACATGCTGACCCGCGACGGCAAGCTTGAGACCTTCAGTGTCGATGATGCAGTCTGATTCACTCTTGCACGCCATGCGCCAGTATGCGACGCGGGTTGAGCACGCTCTTGATCGCAGGCTTCCCGCCGCCGATGCCGAACCCGCACGCCTGCACAGCGCCATGCGTTATGCCGCCCTGGGCGCAGGCAAGCGCGTGCGCCCGTTTTTGGTGTACAGCACGGGAGCCATGCTGGGCGCAGACGAAGCACGACTGGACACCCCCGCCTGCGCGGTGGAGCTGATTCATGCCTACTCACTGGTGCATGACGACCTGCCCGCCATGGACGATGACGACCTGCGCCGCGGCCGCCCGACCTGTCACCGCGCCTTTGACGAGGCCACCGCAATTCTGGCCGGGGACGCCTTGCAGACGCTGGCCTTCGAGACTCTGGCGCGCGATGGTGCCCTAGCCGCCGAAACCCGTCTGGCCATGCTTGCAACCCTGGCGCAGGCCAGCGGCTCGCAGGGCATGGCAGGCGGGCAGGCCATCGACCTCTCTGCCGTGGGACAAACGCTTGAGCTTGACGCGCTGGAGCAGATGCACCGTCTGAAAACCGGGGCGCTGATCGCCGCTAGCGTGCAACTCGGCGCATTGGCGGCGGGTGCCGACACAAACACACAAACCCGGCTTGCACGCTATGCCCGCGCCATCGGCCTGGCGTTTCAGGTACGGGATGACATGCTGGATGTCACCGCCGACAGCCACACGCTGGGCAAAACCCAGGGCAAGGACGCAGCGCAGGACAAACCCACCTATGTCAGCCTGCTCGGGCTGGACGGCGCGCGTGGGCTTGCCGCGAAGCTGCTGGATGAGGCTCTGGACGCATTGCACGACCTGCCCGGCAACAACACGACCCTGCACCAGCTGGCGCATTACATCGTGGAGCGTGAAGCCTGATTATGTCCCTGCTTGAAGCCATTCACACCCCCGCCGACCTGAAAATCCTGTCCGCCGTGCAGCTCAATCAGCTTGCTGGCGAGCTGCGCCGCTTCATTATCGACAGCGTATCCAGCACTGGCGGCCATCTGGCAGCGAATCTGGGCACAGTAGAATTGACGCTTGCTCTGCATCGCGCGCTCAACCTGCCCGAAGACATCCTGATCTGGGATGTCGGCCATCAAGCCTACGCCCACAAGATTCTCAGCGGTCGCCGCCAGGCCATGAACACCCTGCGCCAGTTTGGCGGGCTTTCCGGCTTTACCAAACGCGCGGAAAGCGACTACGACCCCTTCGGCGCCGGGCACTCCAGCACCTCGATCAGCGCCGCGCTGGGCTTTGCCAAGGCGTTCAAGATTCGCGGCGAAAAACATCAGGCGGTCGCGGTGATCGGCGACGGCGCGCTCACGGCCGGGCAGGCGTTTGAAGCGCTGAACCACGCGGGCGCGGGCAAGGCCAATCTGCTGGTGGTGCTCAACGACAACGCCATGTCAATCTCGCCGAATGTCGGTGCACTCAACAAACACCTCGCCCGCCTGATTACCAGCCGCAGCTATCACCGCGTGCGCGAAGACGGCAAACAGTTCTTCGACCTGCTGGGCATGGTGCAACTCGCTCGCCGCGCCAAGGATCAGGTCAAAGGCATTCTGACCCCTCTCGATACCCAACGCGCCCTGTTTGAAGAGCTTGGTTTCCGCTACGTCGGCCCGGTGGACGGGCATGACCTGGAAACCTTAAGCGACGTGCTCGGCAATCTTGCCAGCCAAACCGGCCCGCGCCTGCTGCATGTGCTCACCCAAAAAGGTCGCGGCTACGCCCCCGCCGAAGCCGACCCGGTGCGCTACCATGGGGTCAGCACCTTCAACCCCTACAAGCTCGAACCGACCCAGGCCAGCCCGAAACGCAGCTTTACCAGCGCCTTTGGCGACTGGCTGTGTAGCTCCGCCGAACGCAACCCGCGTGTGGTCGGTGTCACCCCGGCCATGTGCGAGGGCTCAGGCATGGTGGAGTTCTCCACGCGCTTTGCCGAACGCTATTTTGATGTCGGCATTGCCGAGCAGCACGCCGTGACCTTTGCCGGCGGGCTGGCCGCTGCGGGCATGAAGCCGGTGATGGCGATCTACTCCACCTTCTTGCAACGCGGCTACGATCAGGCGGTGCATGATATCGCGCTGCAAAATCTGCCCGTCCTGTTCGCCATCGACCGCGCCGGACTGGTCGGCGCCGACGGCGCCACCCATGCCGGTCTGTACGACATCGCTTTCCTGCGCTGCGTGCCGAACATGGTGATTCTGACGCCTTCGGATGAAAACGAGCTGGCGCGCATGTTGAACGCAGGGCTGGCGCACGACGGCCCCGTGGCCGTGCGTTACCCGCGTGGCGGCAGCGGCGCCACCGCAACAGCGCCCGCGCCCGACGAAACCTGTGCATTCGGTCAGGCGCTATGGCATCGGCGCGGAACACACACCGCCATCCTCGCCTTCGGCCCGCTGCTGCACGAAGCGCTCAAGGCCGCCGAACAGCTTGATGTCCGTGGCGAAAACCTCAGCGTGATTGACATGCGCAGCGTCAAGCCGCTTGATCTCGACACCCTGCGCATGGTCGCCTGCACACACGAGCGACTGCTCACGCTGGAAGACCATGCCCTGATGGGCGGTGCGGGCAGCGCCGTGCTCGAAGCCCTGTCCGACATGGGCTTGAACACTCCCGTGCTGCGCCTAGGCCTGCCGGACGTCATTACCCTGCAAGGCAGCCAGGGCGAACTGTATCGACACTACGGACTGGATGCCGCAGGCATCATCCAAAAGCTCGCCGCGACATTCCCTTGATAAGTCATGGCTTTACTTGTTAAGCCAAACTTACGCCCTTACCATCTGAAACGATTGCACGACCAAGAACACCATGAGCGCCCAATACACCCTTAAAGTTCACGCCGAATTTGCCGCTGCGCATCAATTGCGCGGCTATCCCGGCAATTGTTCGCGGATGCACGGCCACAACTGGAAAGTTGAAGTCGAAGTCACCGGCAACACGCTCGACGACGTCGGCATGGTGACCGACTTCAAAACCATGAAGCGGGCCGCCCGTGAAGTGGCCGAACGACTCGACCATTTTTATCTCAACGATATTCCGCCGTTTGACGCCATCAACCCCACGGCTGAGAACCTCGCCGCCTGGTTTTACCGTGAAGTTGGCGCACTGCTGAACAATGAACACGCCACTGTCACCGCTGTCACTCTCTGGGAGACCGACCGCGCCTGCGTGACCTACAAAGAGACCCATGCCTGATGAGCACACCCTGCCCGATTCCCGATATCCAGAGCCAGATCGACACCCGCCGCATTGCCATTGATGCGGTCGGCATCAAGGGGCTGCGCCACCCGGTCGTCATTCACGACCACGACCAAGCGCCCCAAGCCAGCGTTGCAACCGTAAGTTTCACCGTCAACCTGCCGCATGACCGCAAAGGTACGCATATGTCGCGCTTTGTCGCTCTGCTGGGCGACATGCCGCGAGACATTTCTGTTCTTGGGCTATTGGAGCTGCACCGCGAAATGCTGGTTTTGCTCGAAGCCGAGGCCGGACAGATTGAGTTGAGTTTTCCGTTTTTCGTGCGCAAAACCGCCCCAAAATCAGGCGTTTCCAGCCTGATGGACTACATGGCGCACCTTAGCGTACAAGGTGATGTTCAAGAATGCGATGTCATCATGGGCGTGGAAGTCCCGGTAACCAGCCTGTGCCCCTGCTCCAAGGAAATCTCGCAATACGGCGCACACAACCAGCGCTCGCATATTCGCGTGAATGTGCAGGCGGAAGCCAGCCTGTCGCTCACCGAGCTGATCCGCAAACTCGAAGCCCAAGCATCGTGCGAATTGTACGGTCTGCTCAAGCGCGCCGATGAAAAGCACATCACCGAAAAAGCCTACGAAAACCCGAAGTTCGTGGAAGACATGATCCGCGATGTCGCGCATAGCCTGAGCGAAGATGAGCGCATTCACGGCTTCAGCGTTGAAGTGGAAAATTTCGAATCCATTCATAATCACTCGGCTTATGCGCGCCTGAGTCGCTAACAGGATGTTGAAAAAGGGCTTTCCTGCCCTTTTTCAACGCGCCGCGTCCGGCACATGTCCGTATGCGGCTACGACAAATCAAATGCTTAGGCATTTGATTTGCGTGCGAGGCATCCTTGCCTCGCCTTAACAGGGGGTTTTTCGACACCCCCTGTTAAAACATGACCTTGCGTAGGTGCGAATTCATTCGCACCTACGACCTCGGCGTTCTCTGTGGCTAAACCGATTTTTGCCTTCAATAACCTATGCCAAATCACCCCTTAATCCAGCGTGCGCGTGCGATCCTCGCAACTGAGGCCGAAGCCATTGTGCGCCTTAGTGCGCGTCTGGATGAGCGCTTTATCCAAGCCTGTGAACTGATGATGACCTGCCCGGGACGAGTGATTGTCAGCGGCATGGGCAAATCCGGGCATATCGGCGGCAAAATCGCCGCCACGCTGGCCAGCACGGGCACGCCGGCGTTTTTTCTGCATCCCGGCGAAGCCAGTCACGGCGATCTGGGCATGGTCACGCGCCAGGACGTGGTGTTGATGCTGTCCAACTCGGGTGAAACGCCCGAACTTCTGGCGATTTTACCTACCCTCAAGCGCATGGGCGTTCCGCTGATTGCCATGACTGGTCGCCCGGCCTCTACACTGGCGCGCGAGGCGCACATTCATCTGGATGCCAGCGTTGAACAGGAGGCCTGCCCGCTGGGTCTTGCGCCGACCGCCAGCACCACCGCCGCGCTGGCGCTGGGCGACGCACTCGCCGTGACCTTGCTGGAGGCACGCGGCTTTACCGCCGAAGATTTTGCCCTCTCTCACCCCGGAGGCGCACTGGGGCGGCGCCTGCTGATCCTGGTACGCGACATCATGCACCAAGGTGAGCAGCTCCCCGCGGTCGGCCTGGATGCACCCGTGCGCGACGCCCTGATGGAAATCACGCGCAAGGGACTGGGCATTACCGCCGTGGTCAATGCAGAGGGCGTGCTCGTCGGCGTCTTTACCGACGGCGATCTGCGCCGCGCCCTGGATCATGAAACGCTGGACTTACGCACGGCCAAGGTGGTGGATATCTACACGCCCGGCGGCAAGACCTGTTCGGCGCACATGCTGGCTGCCGAAGCGCTGGGGATGATGGAACGCAGCTCGATCAACGCGTTGATCGTGGTGGATGACGCGCAACGCCCCGTCGGCGCGTTCAATACCCACGACCTGCTGCGCGCCGGGGTCATCTGAACGTGCACGAACTGATTGAGCGCGCCCGCCCTGTCCGCCTGGTGCTATTTGACGTAGACGGCGTGCTGACCGACGGTCGCCTGAGTTATTCCTCGCACCCCGACGCCCCGGACAAGGAGGACGGCAAGGTATTCCATGTGCGCGACGGTCTGGGCATGAAACTGCTCATGCAGGCCGGGCTGAATATCGGCATCATCACCGCGCGCAGCTCGCTGGCCGTAGCGCGGCGCATGGCTGACCTGGGCGTACAGCATGTTTATCAAGGTCAACATGACAAACTGGCCAGCTACGAGGATCTGATTACCAAGCTCGGCTTGAGCCATGAACAGGCGGCCTATATGGGCGACGACATTATCGATCTGCCCGTACTGCGTCGTGTAGGACTGGCAGCGACAGTCAACGATGCCAGCGCGTTCATGCAAAATCACTGTCATTTCGTCGCGCAAAACCGTGGCGGCCAGGGCGCCGCTCGTGAGCTGTGCGAATTCATCCTGAGCGCACAAGGTCGCTGGGATGCAACGCTCGCTTATTTTTTGCGTTAAGCCCAATGGAGCACTCATGATTGGCAAGTGGCTTCCCTGGCTTGCACTGGCCGCGCTCGCTGCCCTCAGCAGCTGGGCGAGCATGGCACTGCACCAGCCGCTCCCCGGCGCAGCCAAGCGCAGCGCGGGCGTCGATCACGCCTTTATCCAGCCGGAGGCGCGCGTATTCGACAAGGCGGGGTATCCCGCCTACGACATCCGCGGCACACAACTCACACACCGCGCCGAGAGCGGCGACCATGTGCTGGATCAGGCGGAAATGCGCGTTTATCCGGCAGATCAACGCGATAAAACACAGGGGGCATCCTTCGACAACGCCGAGCACTGGCTGATCGAAGCCGAACGCGCCCGTGTCATGGCTGACCGTGAGCATGTGCAACTTGAAGGGCGCGTCGATGCGGAGCGGCGTGGCGTATCGGCACAAAATCGCATCACACTGCACGCACAAGATGTTACCCTCACGCACAGCCACCAAACGGCGGAAAGCGCTTTGCCGATCCGTATCGAAGGGCTTCAATGGCAAAGCCAATCGAACGCCTTCCACGCTAACCTTGCCTCTGAACAGTTTGAACAAACAGGCCGTGTGCATGATCGTTACCAACCGTCCAAACCTTGATCCGTCCATACTCGTCTTCCTGCTCGCGCCAGTGCTTGTACTTATGCCGATGGGTGCGTGGGCTGCCGCCAGCGACCGTCAGCAACCGCTTGAAGTCGAATCAGATCGCAAGCATACCGATTATCCCGCCGGTCAAGCGGTCTACGAGGGCAAGGTGGTCATTCGTCAGGGACGTATGCTGACCCATGCCGACAAAGCCACCCTCACCCTGCGCGACGGACAATTGCAACGCCTGCAACTCGAAGGCAAGCCTGTCACCTACCAGGACGTGGATGAACAAGGACTGCCCCTGAGCGGCCAGGCACTGAACATGGACTACCAGGTCAACGCTAAACAGGGCGACACGCTGACCCTGAGCGGTCAGGCGAAAATCGAGCGCAACAAGGACAGCCTGAGCAGCGAACGCATTGTGTACAACCTCAAGACCGAGGTCATGGATGCAGGCGCGGGCAAAGGGGATCGTGTGCGCATGATTCTGCAACCCCGCCAAAAAGAAGACGGCGCAAACGCAGACAAAACCGCGCCATGAGCTCCGGCGAAACCCATACCCTGCACGCCGAAGGACTGAGCAAGCGCTACGGCTCACGGCATGTGGTGCGCAACATGAGCCTGCGCGTGCAAAGCGGCGAAATCGTCGGCCTGCTTGGCCCCAACGGCGCAGGCAAAACCACCAGTTTCTACATGATGACCGGCCTGGTACAAGCGGACGGCGGGCGCATTACCCTGGATACGCACGACATTTCCCGCCTGCCCATCCATGCGCGCGCCCGCTTAGGCGTAGGTTACCTGCCGCAAGAACCCTCGATTTTTCGCAAACTCAGCGTCGAGGACAACCTGCTTGCCGTGCTGGAGCTGCGCCCCGAACTTGAGCGCCACAGCGCGCGCCAGGCCGCGTGTGATGCGCTGCTAGAAGAGCTGCACGTCACCCATGTGCGTCACAGCCTGGGTCAGAGCCTCTCCGGCGGCGAGCGCCGCCGCGTGGAAATCGCCCGCGCCCTGGCCGTCGAACCGCGTTTTCTGCTGCTTGACGAGCCTTTTGCCGGGGTCGACCCCATCAGCGTGCTCGACATCCAGCGTTTGATTCGTCACCTCGCCGATCGCGGCATTGGCGTGCTGATTACCGACCACAATGTGCGCGAAACCCTGCGCATCTGCGCCCATGCCACCATCATGCACGACGGACAGGTACTGGCCGAAGGCACGCCCGACGAGATTCTTGCCGACGAGCATGTGCGCCGGGTGTATCTGGGAGAGAGCTTTTCGCTTTAACAGAGGTTGAAAAACTCATCCATGAGTTTTTCAACCCTGCCAAGCCCAGTACATGCCCGGACTTGGCGGCGACAAATCAATCACTTGCGTGATTGATTTGCGTGCAGGACATCCATGCCCCGCCATAACAGGCTGCTGAAATGGGTACTTCAGCAGCCTGTTTTTGATACGGCACAGAGAATTTTTGAATCCTACGTGTGCTGGAAGCACAATCGTGTCCGATCCATCTCGAGACGCCATATCAATAACCTATTCATTTGATTGAGTATTGATTCGGCCTTCTCTCGCGCTTGCAAACCTTCGTTTTCTGGGTCGGCGAAATACAGCTGAAGCCTACAGCCCAAGCTTCTTGTGCAGGTAGTGAATATCCGTTCCACCCATCTGAAACGCTGCATCATTCATTAACTGGCGATGCAGATCGGTATTGGTCTTGATCCCCTCCACCACGAGTTCGGAGAGGGCCCCGTTCATGCGCGCAATCGCAGCCTCGCGCGTGTCAGCGTGACAAATCAGCTTGCCGATCATGGAATCATAGTAAGGCGGCACGCTGTAACCAGCATAAATATGCGAGTCCCAGCGTACTCCCAAACCGCCCGGCGCATGAAATGCGGTGATTTTTCCGGGGCTGGGAACAAACGTGGCCGCATCTTCTGCATTGATGCGACACTCGACGGCATGGCCGCGAATCTGCACAACCTCCTGACGGATGGAAAGCGGCAAACCTGCGGCAATGCGCAGCTGCTCCTTGACAATATCCACGCCGGTAATCATTTCGGTGACCGGGTGTTCAACCTGTACGCGGGTATTCATTTCGATGAAGTAGAAGTTGCCGTTTTCGTACAGGAATTCAAGGGT
>CALKWL010000323.1 GCA_938004235.1 uncultured Gammaproteobacteria bacterium | reverse complement strand
GAGATTGACTGACGTGACTGGAGTTCAGACGTGTGCTCTTCCGATCTTAATGATTGCGATACGCAGACGTTTCAACGCCAAGCTCATTTCATGCCCCGCTGGTCTTCATAGCGCGCCCACAGTTTGAGCGCGAATGGCCCAAGCCAGGTCGCCTGCGCCACCAGCACGCGCGGCAGGCTGAACACATCGCCATGAATCGCCGCCCGACCGCGTCGCGTGGTCGTTGCGGAGAAATACCCCGCCTCGCGCACAAAATGCAGATGACTGGGCGTAAAGCGTCCATAGGGATAACAAAAATGCTGCACTGGCGCGCCGCACGCCTCTTCCAGCTCCGCCTTGCAGCGCGTGATTTCCTCGCGTGCCGTGTCGTCGTCAAGCGTGGTCAGGTCAAGATGATTGCGCGTGTGCGCCCCTATTTCCATGCCCGCCGCCACCCAAGCGCGCAGTTGCGCCGCATTCATCAACGGCTTTTGCGGCACGCCCATGGCCGCATCCCAGTCGTTAAAGCCGCCCAAGCGTTTACTCACGGCATAGCAGGTCGCTGAAAAACCAAGCTTTTGCAGCACCGGTGCTGCATTCTCCAGCGTATTCACATAGCCATCATCCAGGGTAATGCCCACCACCTTGCCCACCTTTTCACCGCGCAGATAGGGCATCAATTCGCTCATCGACAGACCGCGATAACCCAGAAGCTTCAATAGCCTCATCTGCGCCGCAAAGCGTTTGGGCGCAACCACCATACCGCGCATCGGCGTACCGCGTGCGGGCGGCGTGTCGATCTGGTGATACATCAGAATGGGGATGGGCATGGCTACAACCTCGAGGGCACGTCTAGAAATTCGATCAAATGGATGATGGCGAGACAAAATACGGTGAAAAGGCGCAGCATACACGCAGTATGTGAGCATTTTGAGCCGTGTTTTGGCGCAGCCAGCACGATTTCAGCGGATTTATAGGCGTGTCCTCAAAGATATTGATCTACACCGCGCTGCGCACGCATCGGGCGTTGTTCCTCCAGCACAGCCTGCAAGCGCTCTCGGTTCAGAGCCTCATTATCGCGCGGGTTTTCCGCGTGCCAGAGATGCAGCACCGGCACTGCATGGCGTCCATCCTTGCGCAACACGCCTGCACGCATCAGGCGCACGGCCAGATCAGCATCTTCATGCCCCCAGCCTGCATAATCTTCGTCGAAACCGTTCACGCGCACAAAATCGTCACGCCACAGCGCCAGATTACAAGTGCGTGCTCCGCGCCATTCATGCTGCACGCGGTCGCGCCAACGGCCATCTGGCAGACGCAGCAGAGGCAAAAGACGGTTCACCCGCCCGCGCAGGCGAGCGCCCAACCAGCGCCAGCACGACCACTGTATCGGCTGTTCTGACCCCGCCAACACCTGTCGGGTTAATGTCTCAGAGAGCAACAGGCGATTGCCGCTGACAAAACGCTGCGCCTCGGCCAATGCGGCGTGACGGGCAACAAAATCCGCAAAAGGTACGCTGTCGCCATCCAGAAAAACCAGATAGTCGCCTTGTGCCTGCGCCGCTGCCCGATTGCGGATGGCTGCCGCACGGAAACCGTTATCCTCGTGCCAGACATGGCGCAAGGCAAACGGGGCTTGCGCCTGCCATGCCCGCACACACAGGCGCGTGGCCTCGCCCGAGCCGTCATCCGCCACCAGAACCTCCAGCGGAAGATCGCTCTGGCGAATCAGTGCCGCCAGTACCGCGCCCAAGGCATCCGGACGGTTGTATGTGGTGACAACGACGCTGACCCGGTTGGCGCTGACCTGATTGGCACTGATTTTCAGCACGCTGGCATTCATGACCGCGAGCGCTCATTAAGCAGCATCAGCTTGAGATAACGGTAATACACACCTTCGGCATTCGACACCGCCAGCATGAATCCCTCGCGCCCGTCCAAAAAACCGGCCTTGAGAATGTAGGTACGAAAAAAAGCCCACACGCCGCGTCCAAGGGCCGTACCCAAGCCCGCCCTGCGCCCTTGCGCCTGCAAGCGTTCCGCGCCGGCGCTGGAGTAGCGATTCACCTTGTCCAGCACCTGCTCCAGCGAGCTGAAGCTGGCATGTTGCAAGGCGTGCTGCAAACGCCCCACCTTCCCCTCAACCAGCAGGCGCTCATGCACCACATCAGCGGAGAACTGCGCCGTGCCGCGCCGAAACAGGCGCACCACCTCATCCGGCCACCAGCCGCTATGCCGCATTTCGCGCCCTAAAAAGCTGGACAGGCGCGGGATGGCATAGGCATCCGCATCGGGATTTTGCAGGATCGCCTGAATTTCCGCGGCAAGCTCGGGTGTCACCACTTCATCGGCATCCAGCGACAACACCCACTCGCCGCTCGCCAGCGCCAAGGCACGGTTTTTCTGCACACCAAAGCCCTGCCAATCGGCATCGACAAACACCTTGTCGGTAAATTCGCGTGCAATTTCAAGCGTGGCATCCGTGCTGCCCGCATCCAGCACAATCATTTCGTCCGCCCACGCCACCGCCGCAAGCGTGGTGCGCAGACGCTCGGCCTCATTCAGCGTAATCAGCACCACGCTCAGTTTCATGTGGAACCCGTCTTGTCCAGATTCGGCAGGCCAGGGCGCCAAGCCAGCAACAGGCCGACCAGCATGGCAAACATCATGCCCTCACGGTGATCGAGCAGCAGCGAATTGAACAACCCACCCAGAGCATAGGCTGTGAGCACGCCCCACATGATCGCCCCGGCCTCCGGCGCCAGCCGCCCGCTGGCCTGCGCCATGGCGATGAACAACCCCAACAGCAAGGCCAGCGCCAGCGCACCCCACTGAATCGTCACCATCAAAAATTCGTTGTGCGGATTGTCGGTCAACCAGCCCTGTGACGAGGCATAGGCCGGGTAAACCGCCTTCAGACCGCCTGTACCATGCCCAGTCAGCGGCTTGTCCTGAATAATTTTCAGGCTATTGCTCCAGAAATCGAGCCGCGCGCCCAGAGAATTGCGCGAATCACCCTGCTCGTATTGCTGCAAATCATGCGCTCCGACCAACAGACGTTGCTGGAATTGCGCACTGCCAAACCAAGCAGCGGTCATCAACATCGCAGCCAATGCGCCACCGATCAGCACCCCCTTCCAGCGCAGCATCTGGAACATCAACACCGCCAGCATGGCCAGCGCCAAGACCTGCCCAGTCCGCCCTGTGTTCAGGATGAACAAATGCGAGAGGAAAAACACACCCAGCAGCACCCACATGACGCGACGCTGCGGCTCAAAACGCGCCAGCGTAAAGGCGATAAACGCGCCCAGCGCCTCGAACAGACTCAGGGTGATATGTCCGGCAAAAGCCGTGCTGTCGCCCTTGGCCGTCCAGTCGGGGGTCAGCCCATAACCCTCAAGATAAGAGGCGAACACCGCCAGCGCCAGCGCGCCGAGAAAGGCGTACAGCGCTCGCTTCGCCCAGCGCATATCGTCCAGCAGGAACACGGCCAGCGGCAGCAGCGCCAGCTTGGCGTACTTTCCCGCGCCCTCCAGTGCCTCGTTCAGCGGTGCCGGCGTGTACGCCATGCCAATCAGGCTCAAGCCCAGCAACCCAAGCACCATCCACACCACCGGCTCGGTTTTGACCCGCTGCCAGGTCGCCGCAAAGCGCCCGGACAGCAGCCAGAACACGATCACCAGCGCCGTCGCCACGCTCAGCAACGCCGTAGACAACACCGCCGCCGCAAACGCCAGCACCAGCATACGCTTTGCTTGCAGGTCAAAAAATTCGGCTCGTTTTTCAAGGGCAAACATGCGTGAGAGTCTCAACGAACCAGAGTGAAGTGTTGCTGCGTCAGATCAACGCCAAACCAGCGCTCGATGCGCGCTTTCCAGCGGTAGCGCTGCTCGCGCCGGGTGAGCTTGTAATCAGGATCAGGCACAAAGCCCTGTTCGGCCTCATGTTCCAGCCAATGCGCCATCACCGCCGGATGTTCGCCGCTAAACGGCACCAATCCCTGCGGATCCATGTTGTAGCCATTAAACAGCGGGTGCTCATGCCCCCAGTAGCGTCCGACGCGCGCATTTTTCTCACGCATGGCATCAATACTGCGCGCAAAGCCGTAGTGATAGATCGGTACGCCGGTGAGTGCGGCACGCGGATAGCGGCCACGCTTGTTTTTATGCATCACCACCCAGAACAGTCCATCCGGTGCATAGCTGCGGATCGTGTTGCGGATAATGCGCGGCGCACGGCGATACCAGCCGGGGCAGATCGAACGCCACTGCGCACCGCCATAAAAATGCACATAGTCGAACACCAGCGCCTCAACCTCGGCATCATGCAGATGCTTTTGCATCAACTCGCGCAAGGCGGGCAGATCGCGTTCATGCACCACCTCGTCGCCTTCGAGATAAAACGCCCAGTCACCGCTGCATTGGTACTGGGCAATCATTTTCTGCTGCCCATACACAAAGCCTCGATCCTGCATGGCCTCGTTCCAGACGGTATCCACAATGCGGATTTTGTCATCGCCGATGGCTTCGATGCGCTCGCGCGTGTCGTCTTCGCACGGCCCCAGCGCGACGATGAACTCATCCACCAGCGGCAGCACCGAACGGATGCTTTCCTCAAACGGATAACCGAGCAACGCGCCATTGCGCAGAAAGGTGAAGGCGCTTATTTTCATGGGCTGACTCTCATATGGGCACTTCTATAAATCCACTGAAGCCGCGCTTGCTGCGTCAAAACACGGCTCAAAATGCTCACATAATTATCTATGCTGCGCTTTTTCGCCGCATTTTGCCTTGCCATCATCGGCTTGATTGAATTTATAGAAGTGTCCACATCATCTCCTGCACATGCCCAAAAACCTGTTCGGGCGTAATCTCGTGCAAACAGCGCGTATGCCCCAAAGGGCAAACCCGCTTGAAACATGGCGAGCAATCCAGACCGAGATAGACGATCCGCGCCTTGGCTGACAAGGGCGGAGTATGCGCAGGGCTCGATGAGCCATAAAGCGCAATGGTCGGCACATCCAGCGCCGCCGCAATGTGCATCAAACCCGAGTCGTTGCTCACCGCCGCGCTGCACAGGGCGATCAGATCCACCGCATCAGCAAGCTGGGTACGCCCGCAAAGATTCACCACGCCTTGAGCCTGCTGCGCAATCGCCTCACCCGCCGCAGCATCCTTCTGCGAGCCGAATATCCAAACCTGCCTGCCCTGCACCAGCAAATCACGCGCCAGGGCGGCAAAATGTGCCAGCGGCCATTGCTTGGCCGGGCCGAATTCCGCGCCCGGCATCAAGGCCACGGCGGGCTTGTCCAGACTTAAACCCAGCGCTTGCAGGAGGTGTTGCTGATTATCCGTATCCACCTGCAAATGCGGTTCAAGGATGCGAGGCGGTTGCGCATCCGTCGCGGCCTGACCCAAGGCCACAAAGCGCTGCACGGTCATGGGTAAAACATCCTTGTCCAACGCGCGAATATCGTTAATCAGGCCATAACGCTGCTCGCCCAAAAATGCCGTGCGCTGGCGGATGCCGGCAAAAAAAGGTACCAGCGCCGATTTGAGCGAACCGGGCAGCACAATCGCCTGATCGTACTGCCCACGCAGGCTGCGCCCCAGACGCCAGCGCCGCCCCAGACCCAGCTCACCATGCTTGAGCGGCATTTCAACACCTGCTCGAACCTCCGGCATCCGCGCCAACAAGGGCAAGGACCAGCCCGGCGCAAGAACATCAATCTGTGCCTCTGGATGAGATTGCTTGAGCGCACGGAACAGGCTTTGCGCCATGACCATATCGCCCACCCACGACGGGCCAACCACCAGCACGGAGCACCTCGAAAAACCTACTGAACGCGAAGCTGGCGCAAGCCCGCGGACAGATGGCTGCGTCGCTTCTTCGCTCACCCCTCGCCTATCGACTTGATATGTCTCGGGGATTCGCTGCGGGGCTGCTGCATCCATCCATGGATGCAGCCCTTCGGGTGATGCTAAGCATCCCAGCGCCGTTCCATACGGCGCTTGTCCTTGCCCTCCGTCCGCTCGTGACGGTTTTGCGAGGTGTCCTACACGCAGCTCGGGAGCGCTCATCAATTCGCCGTCAGCCACGCCAGATAGCGCGCCACGCCATCTTGCACATTCAGGAACGGTGCGTCATACCCAGCTTCACGCAAGGCGCGCATATCGGCTTCGGTAAAGCTCTGATACGCGCCCTGCAAATGCGCGGGGAAGGGAATGTATTCAATCGCACCGCGCCCGTGGAAGTCGATCACCGCCTGCGCCACTTCATTGAAACTCTGCGCCCGCCCCGTGCCCAGATTATAAATACCGCGCACTTTCGGATGCTCCAGCAACCACAGATTCACCGCCACCACATCATCCACATGAATGAAATCGCGGCGCTGCTCGCCGGGGCCATAACCATCGCTACCCTCAAACAGACGTAACGTATCCTGCTTTAAAAGCTGATGGTGAAAATGAAAGGCCACGCTGGCCATACTGCCTTTATGCTGCTCACGCGGGCCATAGACATTGAAATAACGCAAGCCCACCACCTGGCTATTATGCTGTGGCAGGCTGCGCACATACTGGTCAAACTGGAACTTGGAATAGGCATACATATTGAGCGGATGCTCATATTCCCGAGCCTCGCTAAAAACCGAACCTGCGCCATACACCGATGCCGAAGACGCATACAAAAACGGAATGCGGCGCTTGAGACACCAATGCAGCAAGGCTTTGGAGTAATCATAATTCTCGCGCATCATCATGCGCCCGTCCCACTCGGTCGTGGTGGAACACGCGCCTTGATGCAATACCGCCTCCACCGCGCCAAAATCATATCCGGCCTCGATTTTGGCGAGAAATGCATCCTTGTCCAGATAGTCACGAATATTGGCATCTGCCAGATTGGCGCATTTATGCCCGTCACTCAAATCGTCCACCACAAGGATATTCGTGATTCCCCTGGCATTGAGCCCCTGCACCAGGTTGCTGCCAATAAAACCCGCCCCGCCCGTGACGATATATGTACGACTATTCATGCTTTCATATCCCTGATACGGGCAATCGTTCCCGTGGTTGAATGCCCATCGACAAAACTCAAAACCCTGACTTCGCCACCCGCCGCCACAACACAGGCGCCACCAGCAATATCCTCGATACGATAATCCCCGCCCTTGACCAGAATATCGGGTTTCAACGCACAAATTAATCGCTCTGGCGTATCTTCATCAAACGGCAACACCCAATCCACCGAAGAGAGGGCGGCCAGCATCAACATGCGCGTATCAAGAGTGTTCACCGGGCGGGTTTCGCCTTTCAAACGACGCACCGAGTCATCGGTATTCACCGCCACAATCAGGCGATCCCCCAACGCACGCGCCTGTTGCAAATAGGCAATATGTCCGGGGTGCAGAATATCGAAACAGCCGTTGGTCATGACTACGCGCTCACCTGCCGCCTTGGCTTGCTCAATCCGCCGGAGCAGCGTCGCTTCATCAGTCACACCCGTGGGCAAGGGCGCGTGTGCATGCATGGCGGTGTGCAGCTCGTCCAGACTGACGGTCGCCGTGCCCAGTTTGCCTACCACCACGCCTGCCGCCAGATTGGCAAGCTGTGTGGCCTGCGGCAAAGCCAAACCCGCCGCCAATCCCGCCGCCAACACGGCCACCACGGTATCGCCCGCGCCGGTGACATCAAACACCTCGCGCGCCTGCGTCGGCAAATGCAGCGGCGGCTGGCCGCGCTCCAACAGGGTCATGCCGCGTTCGCTGCGCGTAATCAGCAGTGCGTCCAGGCTGAGTTCATCACGCAGAGCCTCGCCGCGCTGCACCAGCACATCATCATCCGCGCACGCGCCGACCACGGCCTCAAACTCGGCCAGATTCGGCGTCAGTACACCCGCGCCGCGATACCGACCAAAGTACGTCCCCTTGGGATCGACCACCACCGGAACCCCTGCCGCACGCGCGGCGGCAATCATCGACTCGGCCTGCACCAGCGCGCCCTTGGCGTAGTCCGACAACACCAGCGCACCCATTCCGTCCAGCGCCTCGGCCACCGCGCCCGGCATGGCCGCCGCAGCCTCGGCAGGAAACGCATCCTCAAAGTCGAGGCGGATCAATTGTTGATGCCGACTCAAAACCCGCAACTTGGTAATGGTGCGGCTTTGCGCCGTTGCCAACAGCCTGCACACCACGCGCCCGCTGACCAATTGACTGCGCAAGGTCTCTGCTGCCTCGTCCTCGCCCACCAGGGCCGCCAAGGTCGCACCCGCGCCCAAGGCCGTGATATTCAAGGCCACATTGCCCGCGCCGCCCACGCGCAATTCGTCGGTTTGCACCCGCACCACCGGCACCGGCGCTTCCGGCGAAATACGCGACGTTGCGCCGTGCCAGTAGCGGTCGAGCATGACATCGCCAGCCACCAAAACATGGGCGTGAGAAAAGTCGGGGAGATCAAAAAGCATGAAATAGGATCATCGAGGGCTGAAACATGGGATGGTTCTGCATTAAGCTTGCACGCATTCTAATAGATAAGGAAAGCGCTGTGTCCTTTGTCAGCCAGCATATTCAACAGCACCAAGCCGCCATCGACGCACTGAGCGCGCTGGAACGCACGATTCAAGCCCACGGCGAGCTGCTGATTGCCGCCTTGCGCGCGGGTGGAAAAATCCTCGTCTGCGGTAATGGCGGCAGCGCGGCCGATGCGCAACACATCGCCGCCGAATTGGTCGGGCGCTTCGGTCATACCCGGCGCGGCCTGCCTGCGATTGCCCTGACCACCGACAGCTCGGCGCTCACTTCCATTGGCAATGACTTCGGCTTTGATGCCGTATTTGCCCGCCAGGTCGAAGCGCTCGCCCGCCCCGGTGACGTGCTGATCGGCATATCCACCTCGGGCAATAGCCGCAATGTGATTGCCGCAATCAACACCGCCACTCCACTCGGCGTAACGACACTGGGCTTGCTTGGCGGCACGGGTGGCGCGCTTAAAACCCTGCTCGATCATGCGCTGATTGCGCCATCCTCCGACACCCCGCGTATTCAGGAATGCCATATCCTGATTGCGCATATCTGGTGCGCGATGATCGACGACGCTTTCAAGGAGATCGCATGAAGCCTTGCAGCAAACTGGTCATCCTCGACCGCGACGGCGTGATTAACCACGATTCGGACGACTTCATCAAATCCGTGGATGAATGGGTGCCCTTGCCCGGAAGTTTGGAGGCGATGGCGCGCTTGACCCAGGCCGGATGGACTGTCGCGGTCGCCACAAACCAATCGGGACTGGCACGCGGTTTATACACAGAAGACACCCTGCACGCCATGCACCAGAAAATGCACACGCTACTCGCCACACTCGGCGGTCGCGTGGATTACCTGGTGTATTGCCCGCATGGCCCCGACGAACCCAGCGACTGCCGCAAACCCCAGCCGGGCATGTATGAAGCCATCGCCGCACACTTTGGCTGCTCACTCAATGGCACTCCCGTGATCGGTGACAGCCTGCGCGACCTGGAAGCCGCCATCGCCGTCCACGCCCGCCCCATGCTGGTGCGCACGGGCAAGGGGGAGCGCACGCTATCCAAGGGCGGCCTGCCTGACAACACACCGGTGTTCGATGATCTGGCGGCGGCGGTTGACAGCCTTTTGCACGGTTGAACCATGTACAAGCCATGAGCATGACCCAAGTCAACAACCCCCTGCACGGTCTGACGCTGGAAACGATCGTCACGGAGCTTGTGGCTCACTATGGCTGGGTCGAGTTGGGTGAGCGCACCGGGATGCGCTGCTTTACCCATGATCCGAGCATCCAATCCAGCCTGAAATTTTTACGCAAAACGCCTTGGGCGCGAGAAAAAGTCGAGGGGCTTTACCTTTTCATGCAGCGCGAAGCCCGCCGCAACAACGCCGCCACCAAGACAGCGACCTAAAGCGGACGCTCGATCCGCACCAGCGTTCTGGCCCGCAACTGCCCACAACCACCGTCAATCTCCTGACCGGCAGAGTTGCGCGTCTTGGCCAGAATGCCGCGCTGATGCAATTTGCGCACCATCGCGGCGGTGCGCTCCCATGCGGGGCGGCGGAAGGGCAGCGCCTCCACCGTATTGTAGGGGATCAGATTCATCATCGCGTACTTGCCGGAGAGCAGGCGCACAATACCGTCCAGCTCTTCGTCGCTGTCATTGATGCCCTCAAGCAACGTCCATTGATACTGAATGGGATAGCCGGTGGCACGAGCATAGGCCTCGCCCAACGCCACCAGCTCCTCGGGGTCAATGCGCGGCGCCTTGGGCAGCAATTGTGCGCGCAACTCGGCACGGGTGGTGTGCAGTGACAAGGCCAAAGCCGGTTTGACATCGCCTTGCGGCAAGCGCTCAAACACACGCCGATCACCCACGGTGGAAAACACCAGATTCTTGTGAGCCATGCCGCCCTCCTTGCCCAGCACGTCGATCGCCTCCAGAACATTGTCCAGATTGTGTGCAGGCTCACCCATACCCATGAACACCACCTTCTTCACCGCACGCAGACGCCGCGCCAGCACCACCTGAGCAACGATTTCGGCACTCTCCACCTGACGCAACAGACCCTCGCGCCCGGTCATGCAAAACGTGCAACCGACCGCACAACCAACCTGAGTGGAAACACACAGACCGTCACGCGGTAGCAGCACACTTTCCACCGTCTGTCCATCGGCCAGCTCCACCAGCAACCGCGATGAACCTTCATCGTCATCATGCCGCGACTGCACGCGAGCAAGTCCATCCATCTCGGC
Organism: uncultured Gammaproteobacteria bacterium; assembly: GCA_938004235.1. Taxonomy (GTDB): domain Bacteria; phylum Pseudomonadota; class Gammaproteobacteria; order Halothiobacillales; family Halothiobacillaceae; genus Thiofaba. Next base: position 249 of record CALKWL010000323.1, on the reverse strand, counting down.
CAGCAACGCGGGTAACTCGGCGCGCACGGCCTTGGGTAAAAAGTCTTCCGCCTTGCTGTAACGGTTATCCAGCGACCTGAGTTGCACCCAGGATTGCAGGACTCGATGCTCGTGGCAGGGCAATGCGCCATGTTCACGCAGAAATTGGCGGATGTGTTCGATGCGCATGATGGGACAGGAGTTGAGCTTTGAGTTAGGTGTCGCGTACCGGAAGATTGCGCGGTTTTTTGACAAAGCACTCAGGGTGCT
>CALKWL010000322.1 GCA_938004235.1 uncultured Gammaproteobacteria bacterium | reverse complement strand
AGAAGCGCAGACGCTGCAGCAGCCATATCAACCTCCAATGCGTGGAAAAATATAGGAAAACTGTTTATTTAAGAAAACTCGGATTCACTCAAAATCCCTGCGCAGAAGCAGGAATACCGAGCTGATCTACACCGACAAAACCCATGAGCAAACTCAATAAACCCATTAAGACCGCTAATAATCACAACAAACCAGACCCAACGAAGCCCAAAACAGGCAAGATGCCATGTCGTCTTAGCTCGCCGGATGTTAAAGAAGCACCCCACGCGAAACAACCCCCAACATTCGACCTCAGGCCAAATACGCCCCCGCAGCGGCGGCGAGCTTCAAGTCGCGCTCAACCCTGGGTACAGGCGCACGCTCATTGTTGCGGCAACACCACAAAAAAGACTAAAAACGCAGCGAACAAGGAGGATACTGCGTGAAATAACGTATATTTTCGACCACGTTCAAAACATCTCCCAGACGAAAGCTCGTTACACAAGGGCTATACTAGAGCGCTTCTGGGGCTGGATGGATTTATTTTGAAGCGAGGCAACAGGCTCAGCAAGCGTGTGCTCAGAGTTGTCTCTACCGTTACTAGGGTGTTGATAAACACCCTAAGCATGGCAAGCCATGAATGGCTTGCATGGAGATCAAGCACGCTAAGCGCTTGATCTTCGGAGACCGCCGCGGGCGCGTACCGCGACGCTCTCGAAGACCGAACCCCGCAGGGGCTTCCGGCACGGATGCCGGAAGGGTCTGAGAGGAGGGATCAAGCGCGTTGAAAAAGGGCAGGAAAGCCCTTTTTCAACATCCTGTTAGATTCGACACAAATACAACAATTCAAATAATACTCATGCAAGCATCTATCGCCTATCTGCTCGTCCTTCTCGGCACCGCACTAGGTATCGCCTTGGGCGGTATCGTAGGCGGGTTTGTCGGCGGGGTTGGTTTTTTTCTTCTTCACCGTGTTTATACCCTCTCCAAGCGCCTGGCGGCCATTGACGAACGCCTACGCCATCTTGAGCCGTTACCGCAGGAAAACCTCCCTACCCCCGTTGAAGCGCCTGCTCCAGCACCGACGCCCGCCCAGACCGCACCGGTGAGCGCAACGCCCCTCAGTTCTCCCCCGGCGCACCCAAGCGATGCTTCGCCGACACCGCCGCCGGTCACGCAGCCGCCCGCCGAGCCTGCCGCCGACCCGATCGTCGCCCTGAATGCCACGCTGCAATCTCTGCTGCCCGCATTGAGCGCACTCAGCGCGAACACATCCGCCTCACCCCAAACCCCGCCGCAGCCCACGATACCGCCCCCTGTCGTACCTCAACCCACCCCTCCGCAACCCGTCGCGCACAGCGAGCCGCACATCCACATCGAAAAAGGCGAGCTTGCGGAGGCTACAGCGGCCGCCATTGCCATTGAGCATGTCCTGCTGAACGCGCTGCGCGACTCGACGCTGCACGCACAAACGACACACCCGAAGCCGGAGCCGTCGGCACCCACGCCTGTACAGGCGGACGCCCTGCTCGCTGCTGCCGCGCAAGACGCCGTTCCTGCGGAAGCCATCCATGTCAATACCACGGCGCCAATCAATCCAGCGCCAAGTCCAAACGTCGCCAACGACCTGGAACATCTGCGCGATGAATTGACCACCTTGATGAGCGACATCTCCGCTGAGCGCGCCCGCCATACCCAGGAGCCCCCAAAGACCTCCGGCAACGCACTGCTTGCTGATGCAAAAACCATGCAGGAGCTTCTGGTTGAGCTGAGGCGTCTTACTGCACAGATGCCGCCCTCACCCCCTTCACAGCCTTGATCTGCGTCCATGCACACCCTCTCCGGAACGCTGCATAACGCGTGGAAAAAGCTGCGAACAGACATGACTGCCCCAGCACATGCGGATCTCGCTTTCTGGAGCGTGGTGTTCATTTTCTTTATCTATGCCGCCTCCGTCCCGCTGGCGACCGAAACCCAATCCACGCTTGCCTGGACCCTGGTCGTCATTCTGTACGTCCTGCAAGCCAACTTCGAGCGTATCGAGCGCCACGCAGGCGAATACCTGAAATTGATCCGCATCGTGGTGATTTTCCTGGCGGTATTCATCACGCTGCGCTACATCATCTGGCGTCTGACCAACACCATCGGCTATCACGATCCGTTCAGCCTGTTGGGCGCGCTGCTCCTGCTCGGCGCCGAGCTCTACGGAATCGGCATTTATTTTCTCGGCGCCTTTGTCAACGCCTTCCCCATTCACCGCAAGCCGGCTCCCTTGCCTGCGGATCCCGACCAGTGGCCGACCGTTGACATTCTTGTTCCCAGCTACAACGAAGACCCGGAGATGCTGGAAATCACGCTATTGGCCGCGACGCAGATTCGCTACCCCAAACACCGCTTCAAGGTGTACTTGTGCGACGACGGCGGCACCGTGCAACGACGCAACCGTCCAGACATCTCCAAGCAGTCATGGGCGCGTTTTCACGAGCTTAACGCCTTGTGCGAGCGCGTCGGCGCCATCTACGTCACCCGGGAAAAAAACCTGCACGCCAAGGCGGGCAATCTGAATTCAGCGCTGCAAGACCACTGCCACGGCGAGCTGGTGTTGATTCTGGATGCCGACCATGTTCCCACCGCCGACTTCCTCGAAAACACCGTCGGCTTCTTTCTGCAAGATCCCAAGCTATTCCTGGTACAAACGCCGCACCACTTCATCAACCCCGATCCGGTGGAGCGCAATCTGCGCACCTATGATCACATGCCCAGCGAAAACGAGATGTTCTACTCCATCATCCAGCATGGCCTGGACTTTTGGGGTGCGTCCTTCTTTTGCGGCTCGGCGGCCGTGTTACGGCGCTCGCATATCGATCTCGTCGGCGGCGTGGCGGGTGAACCCATTACCGAAGATGACGAAACAGCGATGGGACTGCATGGTCTCGGTTATCACAGCGTCTACTTCGGCAAACCCATGGTGGCCGGCCTGCAACCGGAAACCTTTTCCGGCTTCACCATCCAACGTATGCGTTGGGCACAGGGCATGGTGCAGATTTTTCTGCTCAAGAATCCATGGACTCAACCCAACATGGGGGTTGAACAGCGTATTGCCTACACCGCCTCGGTTTTTTTCTGGTTCTTCCCGCTCGCGCGCGCCATTTTTCTGATCGTGCCGGGGTTGTATTTGATCTTCGGCCTGAAAATCTACGATGCGACCCTGGGGCAGTTCTTTGCCTACGCCTTGCCTCACGTGCTGGCGGCCATCCTGCTATCGAATGTGCTTTACGGAAAAACCCGCTGGCCGTTCATCTCCGAGCTCTATGAAACCGTCCAAGCCCTGTTTTCCATGCCAGCAATCATCGAGGTCATCAAAAGCCCGCGCTCACCTTCATTCGCCGTGACCCCCAAGGGCGAAACCCTTAACGAAGATTTTATTTCCCAGCTGGTCATGCCGTTTTATGTACTGCTTGGCCTTAACCTGCTGTTCGTGGTTGCTGGGGGCATACGTCTGGTTCTACTGCCTGACCAGACCGACGTCATCATCATCACCCTGGTCTGGACGGGCATCAACCTGATCTTCCTGTTCGCCGCCATCGGCATCATGCTGGAAAAAGCGCAGCGCCGCGCGGCCAATCGCATTCAGACCCGTGATGTAATTAGCCAGTGTCACATCGAAATCGCCGGGGAAATGCTGCCGACCACCATGCTTAACGTGAGCCACGGCGGCGCCGCCCTGAAGCTGGAGCGCCGAATCCGCCGCAACGCCAAACTTTTTCTTCATGTTCATCTGCCGGAACTTGGGCGCGTGGGACGCATTCCCGCCCGCGCCGTGTCCCTGCGCGTCAACCCAGACAACATGAATGAGCACATCCTGGCCATCGAGTTTCAACCCGAAACACAAACTGAAAAACGCGAGATCGTGAGCCTCATGTATGGCTCTAGCGACCTCTACGACATCAACCAGCGCAGCCGCCAGCACCGGATCAGCCCGATCGAAGGGCTGATCTATCTGTTCAGCACGGCGAGTTACCACGCCTGGGAGCATGTCGTGCATCTCAATATCCTTGCGTGGAAAATGATTAACTCAGCGCTTGCATCCAGCTTTGAACGCCTGCGCCGCCATGCGCACGAGATTCATCGAGTTATGCTTAAATGATGGCATCTCAGCGAGACTTCTTATTAACTTTCAGAAAAATCTAGAAACACCCTTATGTTTTCACATTTGCAACGTCCGGGTCTCGCCCTGCTCGCCCGTCTGATATGGATTCTGGCCTCAATCTCAACGGTTCTCGGCATTCAGAGCGCGGCTTTTGCCGCCGACCCTGTGCTGCAAGTCTCTCAGGAAAATGGCGAATACGTCATCCCTTTGGGCTTCCTCACCGGGGAAGCCAACCCCATCGAATTGCGCGGCGCATCGGCAGAGCAGCTCATCCCTGTACCCGTTCCGCCCCGCCTCAAGATTACCGAAGCTGTTCTGGATGTAACCTACACCAACTCGATCAGCCTGATACCGCGCTCCCAACTGGCCATCACGCTCGACAAGCGCGTGCTGGCGCAATTCCCGATCCGCGCCACCCAGCCTGACAACGCTGCACGCCTTAGCCTGCCTGTGGACAACCTCTTTCCTGGCTATCGCAGTCTGGGCTTCCGCGCCGCGCAGCACTACACCAATGAATGCGAAGACGGCGGGGCCCCCGAACTCTATTCACAGATTGACACCCGACGCTCAGCCTTACGCATCAAGGCGACCCGGCGCGCCGTGCAACCTTCGCTGGCGCGCCTCGACGAAATTTTCGACAAGCGCTTATGGTCAAACCAGTTCAGTCTGGACATTCTCTCGGCGGAAGCCGAAACCGGCGTCGAGCTGCTGGATGCCGCGAGCCTGGTCACCCAAGGCGCCGCGCTGCGCCTGGATTTTTTACCCATGCGCGTGGCCTTTTCCAAAGCCCAGCGGGCGGACAAAGCTCTTGCCGTACAGGGCAACAGCAAAGCCAACCTTCCTGGCCTAACGCTCCCTCCCGGCGACGGCGACGTCATTCTCATCGGTACACGCGACAGCCTGACGCCCCTGCTTTCCGACGCCTTGCTGCAACGCATCAGCGGCAGCTTTATCGGCATCTACCCCGCCGACAGCGACCCGACCCGCGCCGTGCTGGTGATTTCAGGCATGAACATGCCTCAGGTCAAAGAAGCCGCCGCCGTGCTGGCTCTGCGCAATATCGCCCTGCCTGAGCGCAGCGATGTCAGCGTCGCCGAACTTAAGATGCCCGAAGGTTTCCGGCGCGCGCTGACGACCCAGTGTGAAGACCCGGACTGCATACGCTTTTCGGATCTGAAATTTAAAAACACCACCATGCACGGCATGTACCCCAAGCCGGTGGAGATGAACTTCTGGGCTTTTCCGGAAATGTTCAGCCCGCAGCAACGTACATTCAATGCTCAGATCAACTATGCCTATGGTGCGGGTTTTGACAAAAAATCGGCGCTCAACGTCATGCTCAATGGCCAGTTCATCCAAGCCTTTCATCTTGGCAATATCGCCGGAGAACAGGTTCGCGGCGCAAAATTGAGCATCCCCATTGCGGCGCTGCAACAGGGGCGCAATGTCCTGAGCTTCAGGCCAACCGTCATCGGACAGGATGTGGGCGGCGCCTGCGTGCCTATTTTTACCGAACACCTGTTTGTCAGTATCCTCAACGACTCGCGTATCGAACTGCCCAAAATGGACGGTTTTATCCGCCTGCCCGATCTGAACATTTTTTCCCGTGCTGTTTTGCCCTATACCCAAAAAACCGATGGTCTGGGCACGGGACTGTTGTTTTTAGCCACGGACGAAAATACCGTCTCGGCAGCGCTTACGCTGATGGGCAAGCTGGCGCAGATCAATGAATCCGCGCTGAGCGGCATCAAGGCCGTTACCGACCAGAACGCCCTGGGCGATATGCACGATCTGATCGTGGTCGGCGCGGCGCCCAGCCTGACCGCCGCATTCCGCGACGAGGTCAGCGCCTTCCTGCCCAAGGTGCATTGGCAAACGACGCAACTGGGCGCCACGCCCGCTGGCATCCAGAACGGCATTCTGAGCTGGTTCCGCAACCCCACGGAAAGCGCCCTGAAGCTGGCGCAAAGCCGCCCCGTCAATGCCGAAGTCACGCTTAGCGAAGGCCTCGGGCAAAGCAGCGCCGCCGTGCAGTTCCAGTCAGCACGCACCAAGGGCACGATCACGCTGTTCACAGCCGCCGATAGCCGCTTACTGCAAGCCGGTCTGGATCGCCTGGTTCACCACTCGACATGGGCCGAGCTTGAAGGCAACGGGATGCTCTGGGATCCTGCCGGCAACGGTATCGGCAACAGCTATCCCTCAACGCATTACCTTTTGGGGAATGCCCCCAAATCGGCGTCATTACCCTTGTTCCTTGGCGACCGGGAATGGCTCGTCATCAGCATCGCCCTTTTGTCCATTCTCGCCCTGGCGGGCGTGACCTGGCTTATCCTGCGCCGTCGTGCGGCGCGCATGAAGGCCGTGTAGATCATCATGCGTATGCCCAGCAACCTGTCGGACGTTAGGAGAGTCGGCTGCAAATCCGTCTGGACGGTGCGGATTTCACCGCTTTTTTGGGCAATAGAGCCCTCCATTACCCTGCAAAAGCGGCAAAATCCGCCCTCACCCAGCCTGACTTTTGCTTCAATTCTTCAAGTCCGACAGGCTGCTAGGTTTGCATTGTTTATGCTGGGTTTACTGGGTCTTTCGCTCATGGGATGCAGTAACGCGCCGCCCATGGCCAACCTGGAGCCTGAGCTCTGGCAGGCGTATCGGCAGGCTTTTGTGCATGAGGACGGTCGCGTCATCGATGTCGGCAACGGAGGGGTCAGCCATACCGAAGGCCAGGGTTATGGGATGCTGCTTGCCGTTGCGGCCAATGATCGCGCCGCATTCGACCAAATGTGGGACTGGACGCGCGAGCACTTGCGCCGCAAGAGTGACCCTTTTTTCTCTTTCCGCTGGGATGAACGCAAAGCGCCCCCAATTGCCGATGTCAATAACGCGAGCGACGGTGACCTGTTGATTGCCTGGGCCTTGGCGCGCGCGGATCGGCGTTGGCATGTCGAGGCGTACAAGCAGGCCTCGCTAACCCTGGCGACGGCTATTCGCGCAAGGCTTTTGCGCGCCAATGCGCTCGGCTTGCTTCTGCTTCCCGGCATGGAAGGCTTTGAACACCCAGGCTACGTGATCGTCAATCCGTCTTACTGGATTTTTCCAGCGTTCCGCGAGCTCAATGCGATTGATCCCTCGCCGCAATGGGATGAGCTGGAAAATAGCGGCCTTGAGCTGCTGGCACGCGCGCGCTTCGGCAACGCAGGACTTCCCCCCGACTGGGCGCATGTGACCCGGCGCGGCGTGGTTGAACTTGGCGCCGAAGATTTTTCGCGCTTCAGCTTCGATGCCGTGCGCGTGCCGCTCTACAGCTGCTGGGCGGGCGTGGAGGATCGCGCGCTTCTTGAGAACATCGCCGCCCAATGGAGCGATCCCAAACAACCGGCCTGGGTCAACCTGAAAACCGGCCAAACCGCACCCTATTCACTCAGTCCAACCCAAACCGTCATGAACAGCATTCTACTCAGATGCCTTGGACGCACGGAGGCTGCGAAGGCCGCCCCATCCCCCCTCGTCATCCCAAACGACTATTATGCGAGCACACTCGCGCTGTTGGGCGAGTTAGCGCTGAAGGAGCGCAAACCATGAAACTGAACCCGCTATTACTGCTTGCACCGTTATGCTCTGCCTCGGCGCTTGCCGCTCCAGAAATTCGCCCGCTAAACACCCCGATCGAGCAAACGCCTCTGCCCTCGGTGACCGAGTCAACAGCCCCCCTGCCGTCCGCCATTGAGAGCACACGGGCGCTTAACCGCCCCACGCAGCTTGAGGCCTTGCCCTCAGCCGCGCCTGCGCAGCCCTTGGCGACTGAAATGACGCCTGTGCAGGTTCATTTGTCGCCGCCCCCCGCGCCCCCCAAAACCGAGAGCGTTCCAAGCTCCGAACCTGTGCCTGCCCCATCTGCGCCTACCGTGTCTACGCCTACGCGCGCGGCGAAACCCGTACGAGCGAACCGCTCAGCCAGTGCATCAAGCTCTCCCGCACCCTCTCAGACCCCCCGCCCCGCTGCCAGTTCAAATGTGCGTGACGCATCGGAAGCCGCCATGGCCTCAAAGGCGATTGAGCTCTACGAGGCCAAGGACTACAAGGGCGCCATAGTTCTGCTCAAACAACTCCGACCATTCTATGTCCGAACCCAAGACGCCGGCATGATTAGCCTGGTTGGCTTCGCCGCGATGGAGGCCGGAGAGACTGAGCTTGCGCTGGAGAGCTTCCGCCAGGCCGCCGAATGGACGGATGACGAAGAGTTTTGGCTCGTGCTGGTGGATGCGCATCTGCGCCTGGATCAGCCCAAGGAAGCGCAGAAGATCCTGGATGGCCTGCCCAAGTCCAAGGAGCGCGACCAACGTCTCGATGCTTTATTGGGAGCTAGCGCATCCAAGGCCTTTGAATCTGGCCAGTACGCCTTGGCCGAAAAGACACTATTGGAATCAAAATCCCCTCTAGGCGCAGCTAATCTGGAGCTCCTTGGCTGGATCCAGTTACGCTTGGGCAAGCTTAGTGAAGCTGCCGCCAGTTTCGAGGCCTCCTATCGCAAGAAACCCTCGCCCGGCGCCGCGCAGGGGTTGGCGTTCAGTCACCAACGCCTCAAAAGCGTTGACAAACTGATCGCACTGGCTGACAGCATCAAGGGTCCCTTACTCGATTTAACCAATGATCCAGCCGTGCGTGAACAGGCAGCATCCGGTCAGTTCGCACGCATTGCCGTGAATGAAAAGGGGCAGCTCATTGTCGGCTCCGCAGGTTCATATACGCCCCCCTCTCCGGGCGTGACCGTCAGTACAGGACCGACCTATCGCAAGCGCAATGGTGAGGCCGGCCAAGGCGAACTTGAAGTCGTCGGTGCCTCGGTGCTCGGCGAGTGGGTCGGCGCCCGCGATCGGGTGAGCGTCAAAGTCGATCAGTTTGCCGCTGACAATGGCGAAACGCGCCAAAGCAGCATGAACACCGTTTACGCACTGTGGCGACATCAGAGCGATAACGCGCTGGAAACATCCCTAGGGCTCGGAATGTCGCCCACGGGAGGCGAGTTGTCGGCCAAGCCTATCGGCGAAATCGGCCTGGCGCATTACGACGCGGACTATGGCTGGAACGCCAAGCTCTACCGCCAAACGAATATGGAATCGATTCTTTCCATGAGCGGCTCGCGCCAGCAAGACGCAAACGGCCAAACCATGCGTTGGGGACAGGTGCTGGAGGACGGCATCAACCTTGGGGGCTATATCACTCTGCCCGGCGACCTAAAGGACTGGAAGGCGGAAGGCTCGCTGACCGCGGCGCGCATCACCGGCGAAGGGGTTGCAGACAACAGCAAGCTTGCATTCTGGGGGCGGATATTGCGCCCCGTCGAAGAGATTGAGGGCTTGCGGCTTGGCGCAGACATGTACACCAGCGCCTTCGACAAGAACCTGAGCTACTACACACCAGGTTTCGGCGGCTATTACAGCCCGCAAACATCCCTAAACATTGGCCCTGCCGCAGCGCTGGAGCGCCGGATCGGCGCACTCCAGCTCAATGCCTACGCTGGTTT
>CALKWL010000321.1 GCA_938004235.1 uncultured Gammaproteobacteria bacterium | reverse complement strand
CAGAGCTTCCCATCGAACGACGTAGACCGTCGTTGACGACCACCACCATGCGGTGCGCAAACGGCCGTTTGCTACCAAAGAAGGCTTCGACGGTGGCCCAGATTGAGCCGTATGGGTCGATGTCCAGATAGTTAAAGGTGAGATGGCTGCCAACCCCGGCAGCGATGGCCTTGTTGCAATCAGCTTCATAGACAGACCATGACGGCCGTTGCAAGGCCAACTGCACCGTGCGCGATGGGTCTTTCTCAAAGACCACGCCCTTAGTGACATGGGCATAGACGGCCGCGTACACATCGCCCAGCCCGCCATGCGTTTCCATGATGACAGGCGCATCGTGGAGCAGGGAGAGGGCCGTGCGGCGCAGCATCACCTTGTCTGCGTAAGTGTTGTTGTCTTTTTGCGGCGCTCTCATTGGGCGTTCTCGTTTTCGTCCAGGTAGAAGCGGCAAATTTCCGCCAGGGCTTCGCCGCGATTGCGCTGGCCGGTGGCTTTGATGGCGCGTTCCACCAGGCCGAGCTTGTCGCCGGTGGGAATGACGACTTTCACGGCCGCGACGTTGCTGTTATCGAAATCAAATTGCCTCTTGGGTTTAGCTGGGGCATTTTTGTCACCACTGGCGCGGAGGGCAATAGCTACCTGTTCGGCAATTTCACCGTGAATGCGGTCAGCGGCTTTGAGTAGCTTCATGTTGCTCATCCTGGCCTTTTTGAGCAGGGCGTCCATCTTCACGGCGTCGGTCTGCGTCCACTGGCCCAGGGTGTTGTGGAAAATGATTTGTGTGTCGGCTTCATCGTCGGTCAGGTCGAGGATGACGACCGGCCACAGCTGATCCGGATGCACGGCCGTGCGCTTGTGCCCATCGAGCAGGGTGAGCTTGTCGTCATGTCGTGCCGAGCGGTACACCTTGAGTACGTCCGTTATGCCGATTTCTTCTAAATCGCCTTCCAAAGCCTCCATTTGGAATTCGGTGGGCACAAACGGGTTGCCTTCGTGGGTGAGCAGGTCGCCAGCGCGGATGACGGTCATTTCTATTACCCGATTACGGAACCGTTGTTCGTCCATGAATTGATTATAATGGCAATGTTCTGGAACTTCCAGAACATATGCTATAATGTTGACTAGCATGATTGGATTGATTGGTTTTTGGAGGTGAAACACGATGGATGAGAAACAGGTAGACAGCATGGCTTTGGGCGGAGAACCATCAGTGGCGATGAAGCGTTTGGCAGACGTGATGGAAGTGGCTGGCGGAAAACTAACGCAGTTTCAGCCGCATTTGGGGGATGTGGTCGGTATGCACCCAACGGCCGTGCGTCGCGTGTACGGCCGTTCCCGTTTGCAGATGTTGAAACGAAACGGGCGGGAACAGCGCAGCCAGCGCCCGCGCAAGCCAGCGCCACGAGGCCGGGCGGCATTGCTGGCGCGGCAGGGGAAGGCGCGGGGAATATGATGGAGGAGACGCCTGTTTACCGCCCTGATGGTATCCCGTTTGCGTCGTTTGGAACTATCGTGCCAGATGATGTGCTGAAGCGTTCCGATGAGGCTCTTGACCGTGTTGCCGAACTGCTAACGGCGATTGTTCGCCCGCAGGTGGCCTACAGCGTGAACCAGTGGAATATGGCAACGGCCGTGATTAAACAAAATCAGGCTGTGGCGCGAGAGATTGCGGCCGTGCTGGGGTTGGAGGTTGACGCATGAGTGGGTTAGACGGTTATGATAGCGGGCCAAGCACAAAATGGCATATTCGCAGAGTTGGAAAATACCTTTCTATCGCATCAAATAATCTGTTGCGACGCAGGAAACATCATGACGAATCTAGCTTGCAGGAGCCAGAGAAGTCTTTGTATGACAAGTGGCGGCCAACGCTCTCCGCTTTGGTCTACAACAGCCCGGATTACATGGACGCTTTGGCGCAGATGGGGCCAGCCTTACAGCATCATTATGCAAGCAATCGCCATCATCCTGAACATTACGAAAATGGCATTGATGGCATGTCGTTATTTGACCTTCTGGAGATGCTGATTGATTGGCAGGCAGCCATTGACCGCAATGGTACGGGCGAATCCGTTTTGGGCAACTTTGAAGCCACTTGTGAGCGTTTCTCTATCTCCCCGCAATTGGCAAGCATCCTTGTAAATACGGCCGGTGAAATGGGGTGGGGGCAGGGAGATGACAATGGGTAGCGCAAACGATTCGCATAGGCAGCATGATACTCCACCACAGGGAACCACTTACAAGATCATAAAAAGTTCTGTTGGGGTTCATGTCGATTTTGGGGATTTTCGCACCCAATTGCAGCAGAAGAAGGCAGAAGTGCCAAAGAATCTCCAAAAAGCGATGGATTTAGAAATCATCTGCCCAATGGGTGTGGATAGATTGACGCTGGTTCTACGGTTCCCTCATCTTACTGTACTGCCGTGGTTTTGCATTGCCAGCGGCATCTGGTTGGAGATGAGCGACAGATCGGAAGAGCGTCGTGTAGGGAAAGAGTGTAGATCTCGGTGG
>CALKWL010000320.1 GCA_938004235.1 uncultured Gammaproteobacteria bacterium | reverse complement strand
ATTGACTGACGTGACTGGAGTTCAGACGTGTGCTCTTCCGATCTCGCCGCCAAGTCCGGTTACGCCCGGATTCGGTAGCGACAAATCAATCACTTGCGTGATTGATTTGCGAGCGGGACACCCATGTTCCGCCATAACAGGCTGTTGAAATGAGTATTTCATCAGCCTGTTAGGTTCTAACGCGGTTCGATGCCGAGCCGGGCTCCATGTCCCGGACTAATCCGACTCATTTTGAGCGCCGGGTTAATATTGCGCTGTTTTTTTGTAGGCTTGTATCTTGCTCGCAAAACCAGCATGTTTAACGAAAGTAAGATGTTTAAGAGGTCGCCTCAATGGCTAAGAAAAGTGACGACTCAGCCCAAGGTAAGCTGCATTGTTCGTTTTGTGGGAAAAGTCAGGATGCCGTGCGCAAGCTGATTGCCGGGCCGTCGGTTTATATTTGCGATGAATGCGTCGATCTCTGTAACGATATTTTGCGCGAAGAGTTGCAGGAGGAGACGCAGGTCGGCGAGCGCAAGCTGCCGACGCCGCACGAGATTCGCGCCATCCTTGACGAATATGTGATCGATCAGGGCGCGGCGAAAAAGGCGCTCGCGGTGGCTGTATATAACCATTACAAGCGCCTGGAGCTGTTTGAAAAACGCGGCAAGTCGGATGAAGCCGACGTTGAAATGGGTAAGAGCAACATTCTGCTGATTGGCCCGACAGGGTCGGGAAAGACCCTGTTGGCCGAGACCTTGGCGCGCATTTTGGACGTGCCGTTTGCGATTGCCGACGCGACCACGCTGACCGAGGCGGGGTATGTCGGGGATGATGTGGAAAGCATCGTGCACAAACTGCTGCAAAAATGTGATTACAACGTCGAAAAGGCGCAAACCGGCATCATTTTTGTGGATGAAATCGACAAGATTACGCGCAAGGGCGATAACCCTTCGATCACGCGTGACGTGTCCGGCGAGGGCGTGCAACAGGCGCTGCTCAAGCTGATTGAAGGTACGGTCGCCGCCGTGCCGCCTTCCGGCGGGCGCAAGCATCCGCAGCAGGATTATCTGCATGTGGACACCTCGAACATTCTGTTCATTTGCGGCGGCGCGTTCGAGGGGCTGGATAAAATCGTGCAGCGTCGCGCCGAGAAAGGCGGCATCGGCTTTGCCGCCGATGTGAAAAGCAAGGACGACAAGCGCTCCTTAAGCCAGCTGTTCAAGGATGTGGAGGCCGAAGATCTGGTGAAATACGGCCTGATTCCCGAAATCGTCGGACGCTTGCCGGTGACGGCCGTGCTGGAGGAGCTGGATGAAAAGGCGCTGGTACGCATTCTGACGGAGCCGAAAAACGCGCTGACCAAGCAGTTTGCCAAGCTCTTCGACATGGAGAATGTGCAGCTGGAGTTCCGCCCCGAGGCCTTGAACGCGGTGGCGACGCAGGCTATGCAGCGTAAAACCGGTGCGCGTGGCCTGCGTACCATTTTGGAACATACCTTGCTTGACACCATGTACGACTTGCCGTCGTTAGCCAATCTGCAAAAAGTCGTGGTGGACGAGGCCAGCATCAAAGGTGAGGCTCAACCTTATCTTGTGTTTGAAAATGCTGAGGTTTCGCGCGTCGCGTCGTGATTGGCGCTGTGAGTCGCCTGTCGGACTTGAGCGGCTTTTGCAGCCCGTTCGTCTCAAATCCGCCAAATTGTCTGGTCATGAAATTGAGGGTGTGAACTTGTAACCTAAGCTTCACGCCCCTATGTCCGAAACATTCGCCGGTATTTTGCCGCATTGAGGACACTGTTATGCCCCATTCTGAAAATCTGACAACTCAAGTCTTTGTGCCTGTGTTGCCGTTGCGTGATGTCGTGGTTTATCCGCACATGGTCATTCCTCTGTTTGTCGGGCGGGAAAAATCCATTGCTGCGCTGGAGGCAGCGCTGCACGCGGATAAGCAAATTTTGCTGGTTGCGCAAAAAAGCGCGGATATTGATGACCCCAAACCCGATGAGCTGCATCAAATCGGCACGCTGTCGCAGATTTTGCAGCTCTTAAAGCTGCCTGACGGTACCGTCAAGGTGCTGGTCGAAGGCGTCGAACGCGTGCATGTCGAGCAGATTGAACATGACGAGGCTTATTTTACCGCCGTAGTCTCCAAGGTGGGCGAAGAACTTCCGCAGGATGAACGCGAACTGGATGTGCACCGCCGTACCCTGCTGGGGCAGTTTGAGCAGTATGTGAAGCTCAACAAGAAAATTCCCCCGGAAATCCTGAGTTCGCTCGAAGGGATTGACGATGCCTCGCGTCTGGCCGATACCATTGCCGCACACATGGCGCTGAAACTGGAAGAAAAGCAGCGCATTCTGGAGATGATGGCGGTCGCTGAGCGCATGGAGCAGCTCATGGCGCTCATCGAGGCCGAAGTGGATCTGCTCCAGGTGGAAAAACGCATCCGTGGGCGCGTCAAGCAGCAGATGGAAAAGAGTCAGCGTGAGTACTATCTGAACGAGCAGATGAAGGCCATTCAGAAAGAGCTTGGCGAGATGGAAGATGCTGCGCCAAGTGAGCTCGAAGCGCTGGAGCAACGCATTCAATCGGCGGGTATGCCCAAAGAAGCGCTGGAAAAAGCGCGTGCCGAGTTCAATAAGCTCAAGATGATGCCGCCGATGTCGGCTGAGTCGACCGTGGTGCGCAACTACCTCGACTGGATGCTGCAAGTGCCGTGGAAAAAACGCAGCAAGGTGCGTAATGACCTAAGTCTGGCCGAGCAGGTGCTGGAAACCGACCATTATGGCTTGGAGCGCGTGAAGGAGCGCATTCTTGAGTACCTTGCCGTGCAGCAGCGGGTGAAGGCGCTCAAGGGTCCCATCCTTTGCCTGGTTGGACCGCCGGGCGTGGGCAAAACCTCGCTTGGGCAGTCGATTGCCAAGGCGACCAATCGCAAGTTCGCGCGCATTGCGCTTGGCGGTGTGCGTGACGAAGCGGAAATTCGCGGGCATCGTCGCACTTACATCGGTTCCTTGCCGGGCAAGATCGTGCAGACTTTGGCCAAGACCGGAACGAAGAACCCGCTGATTCTGTTGGATGAAATCGACAAGATGTCGAACGATTTCCGCGGCGACCCGTCGTCGGCCATGCTGGAAGTGCTCGATCCGGAGCAAAACAACAGCTTTGCCGATCACTACATGGAAGTGGATATCGATCTTTCCGAGGTGATGTTCATTGCCACGGCGAACAGCCTGAACATTCCCGGCCCCTTGCTGGATCGCATGGAAGTCATTCGTCTTGCGGGCTACACCGAAGATGAAAAGGTCAATATCGCCCAGCGTTACCTTCTGCCCAAACAGATGAAAAACAACGGCTTGCGCGACGAAGAGCTGATGGTCAGCGAAGCGGCGCTGCGCGACATCGTGCGTTACTACACGCGCGAGGCTGGGGTGCGTAATCTGGAACGTGAAATTTCCAAGATTGGCCGCAAGGTGGTCAAGGAAATTTTGCTGGCGACCCCCAAGGCTAAGGCCAAGGGTGCGATCAAGGTCACGCCGCAAAATCTGGACAAATACCTTGGCGTGCGCCGCTTCAGCTTTGAGCGCGCGCAGGAAGAAAACCAGGTGGGTCAGGTCAATGGTTTGGCCTGGACAGAAGTGGGTGGTGATTTGCTCACCATCGAGTCTGCGATCATGCCGGGCAAGGGCAAGCTGAGCTTTACTGGGCAACTGGGCGAGGTGATGCAGGAGTCGATTCAGGCGGCGATGACCGTGGTGCGCTCGCGCGCCGAGAGTCTGGGCATTGCGTCGGACTTCCACGAGAAGCACGACATTCATATCCATGTGCCCGATGGAGCCACACCGAAGGATGGGCCAAGTGCGGGTATTGCCATGTGCACGGCGCTGGTATCGTCCCTGACGGGCATTCCCGTGCGCGCTGACGTGGCCATGACCGGCGAGATTACCTTGCGCGGTGAGGTCATGCCGATTGGGGGACTGAAGGAAAAACTGCTGGCGGCGCATCGCGGCGGAATCCGTATGGTGTTGATTCCAGAAGAAAACCGCAAGGATCTGGTCGAGATTCCAAAGAACGTCAAGGACAAGCTGGATATCCGCCCCTTGAAGTGGATCGATCAGGTGCTTGAGCTTGCCCTGGCCGAACCGCCGCGCCCAAGGGTTGAAGCGGTGCCTGCGGTTGAACTTGCGACACGCCCGGGCACTGTGCTTGACATACCGGTGGCGCACTGAAGTTGTGCAGGTATTTGCCTCTTGGCGTTGACGCTGTGAGAACCCCTTGTTATAAAGCAGCACGCTCTCGCGCCCCCCAGAGGGGTTTGTTGCGTGGATTGGTTTTTGGCTGATCTGCGCTCAACGAACCTGCTTTGCCCTCGTACCTAAAACAAGGATTTTTGAGCATGAACAAATCTGAACTGATTGATGCCGTCGCCCATTCCGCCGATTTGACCAAGGCCTCGGCGGCCAAGGCGGTCGATGCGGTGATTTCCGCCGTGACCGAAGCGTTGAAGAACGGCGACCAGGTCACCTTGGTAGGATTTGGCACCTTCCTGGTGCGTGAGCGTGAAGCCCGCACCGGTCGCAATCCGCAAACCGGCGCTGAGATCAGTATCGCCGCTTCGAAACTGCCTTCATTCAAGGCGGGCAAGGGTTTGAAGGATGCTGTAAACGAGTGATTCTCGTATTTTGACCCCTCGCGCTTGCGTCCGATACCTGTGAGCTCGGCGTAGGGCGAGGGGTTTGTCTTGTTTGTGAGATTGTTCTGCCATGTTGATGGATTTGCGCGAAAAGATTTCCGGCTGGATTGCCTACACCATTGTAGGGCTTATTACCATTCCCTTTGTGTTATGGGGGATTGGTGAATACTTCCAGGGGGGTGAAGCCAAGCCGCTAGCGAGCGTCAATGGGCAGGATATTACTCAACAAGCGTTCGATCAGGCCTACGAACAGGAACGCCAGCGAATCGCACAGCAGTTTGGCGGTTCGGTTTCGCCGGAAATGCTGGAGGGTATGGGACTCAAACGCCAGGTGCTCGATGGACTGGTGATGCGTGAGGTGCTGAATCAGTATGCGCAAGCTAATGGCCTGCGGGTGAGTGATGCTGAGCTGGCGGCTTTGTTGCGTTCGATCCCGGCCTTTCAGGAAAACGGTCAGTTCAGTCAGGCGCGCTACGAGCAGGTGTTGCGCCTGCAAGGGCAAGCTCCACAAAGTTTTGAACCGCTGGTGCGTTTGGATCTGGTGGTGCAACAACTGCAAAACGGCGTTACCCAGTCAGCTTTTGTGACTCCGGCGGATGTGGACAGTTATGTACGTCTGCGCGACCAAGTGCGCGACATCGAGGTCTACACCTTGTCGGCTGCCTCGCGTCTGGCCGCCATCAAGCCCGATACGGCGGCTCTGGAGGCCTACTACAACGCGCACAAAGCGGATTTTCGCCGTGCCGAGCGCGTGCGTTTGGAGATGCTGGAGCTAAGCGTCGATCGTCTCGCTGCGCTGATGAAGCCCGGCGAGGAAGATATGCGTCTTGCTTATGAGGCTTATGTGGAGGCTCAGAAGCAGCTTGAGGCGCGCCAGGCCAGGCATATCCTGATCGCGGTCGAGTCGGGGGCGGATGAAGCGGCTGCGCGCAAAACGATTGAAGAATTGTACCAACGTGCTGAGCGCGGTGAGGACTTCTCCAAACTGGCCGAAGAATTCTCCCAGGATCCGGGGTCGTCCAAGCAGGGCGGTAAGCTGGGTTCGGTGACGCGCGGCATGATGGTGGAACCGTTTGAAAAAGCCCTGTTTGCCTTGCCCAAAGTTGGCGCAATTTCCGCGCCGGTGCGCAGTCAGTTTGGTTGGCACTTGATTGCGCTGGACAGTATTGACCCGGTAAAACCCAAGCCCTTGGATGAGGTGCGCGCGCAGATCGAGCAGGATGCCCGTAAAGCGATGGCCGAAACCCAGTTCCACGATTATGCCGATCGTCTGGCGACCTTGAGTTATGAACATCCGGACAGCCTGCTGCCTGCGGCGGAACAATTGGGCTTGAGCGTCAGCACCAGCGACTGGCTTGACCGCGCCCAGAGCAGCGTCAATGCCAAGCTGGTTCAGGCCGGATTCAGTGAGGATGTTCTCAAACAGGGGCGCAACAGCGATGTCCTGGACTTGGGGGCGCAGCATGTCGCCGTCGTGCGGCTGCTGGCGCATGAAGATGCCGCTGACCAGGCTTTTGCCGATGTGCGCGCCGATGTTGAAAAGCGCCTGATTGAGCAGGAGCTCAACAAGGCCATGCAGGCTGAGGCCGAAGCCGTGCGCCTGGCTCTGGCCGCGGCAGGCGAGGCGGCTCCTCCCGCAGGGGTGGTGAAGGGCTTTGCCGGATCGATCAAGCGCCAGGCGCGAGATGTCGAAGCCGAGGTGGCAAACTTGGCGTTTGCCATGTCCCCTCCGGCGACGAGCGCCGTTGCGGTGCAGAGCGTGCGCCTGCCCTCCGGCGATTACGCCGTGGTGCGCCTGCTTGCGGTCAAGCCGGGTGACGCCTCTTTGCTCACGCCTGAAGAGCGTCGTGGGCTGAGCGAAGATTTGCGCCGCAATCAGGCGATGAGCGACGGTGCGGTTTTTGATGCCTATCTGCGCAGCAAGGCGGAAATCACTTCGCGTCAGGATATTTGATCGGCGTTGCAGGGAAGCTCGCAAATTCACCTTGGTTTTCAAAGGTCATATTCGCCAAGCTCTGTGCAAAGGTTGATAATGCGCAGCCATTCTTAACGCTGCGCTTTTCCATGCTTCCCGCCAAAAATATCTTTTCCTACAAGCCTTACTGGGCGAGCCGCTTCGGCATCGCGCCGTTCCTGCCCATGTCGCGCGCGGAGATGGACAAGCTCGGCTGGGATAGCTGCGACATCATCATCGTGGTGGGCGATGCCTACGTCGACCACCCCAGCTTCGGCATGGCGGTGATCGGACGCATGCTGGAGGCGCAGGGCTTCCGCGTCGGCATCATCGCGCAGCCGGACTGGATCTCGGCGGAGGCCTTCCGTCAGCTCGGCAGGCCCAACCTGTTCTTCGGCGTGAGCGCGGGCAACATGGACTCGATGGTGAACCACTACACCTCGGACCGTCGCCTGCGTCACAACGACGCTTACACCCCCAACGACGAACATGGCAAGCGCCCCGACCGCGCGGTGACCGTCTACGCCCAGCGTTGCCGCGAGGCCTACAAGGACGTGCCGGTCATCATCGGCGGGATCGAGGCTTCGCTGCGCCGCATCGCCCACTACGATTACTGGTCTGACAAGGTGCGTCGTTCCGTGCTGCCGGATTCCAAGGCCGATCTGCTGGTGTACGGCAATGCCGAGCGCGCCATCATCGAGATCGCCTACCGCGCCGCCAAGGGCGAGCATCCGCGCGACATGAAGGATGTTCGCGGCACGGCGTTCATGAGCGATGGCCGCATCCCCGACGGCTGGGTCATGCTGGATTCGAGCACGGTGGATGAGCCGGGGCCGTTGGCGCCGCATATCGATCCGTACGCGATGACCAGCTCCGCCACCTGCGACAAGAAGGAGGAGGGCGGCGAGCAGGGTATCCAGGTAGTGCATCTGCGCCGCGAGATCCCGCGCAACCATCCGCGCGAGCGGACCGTGGTGCGCCTGCCGGCCTACGAGCAGGTGAAGGACGACCCGGTGCTCTACGCCCATGCCTCGCGCGTGCTGCATCTGGAGACCAACCCCGGCAATGCGCGCGCGCTGGTGCAGCGGCACGGTGAGCGTGACGTGTGGCTCAACCCTCCGCCCATCCCGCTGACCACCGCCGAGATGGACGGCGTGTTCGATCTGCCCTATGCCCGCGCCCCGCATCCGGCTTATGGTGATGCCAAGATTCCCGCCTGGGACATGATCCGTTTCTCGGTCAACATCATGCGCGGCTGCTTCGGCGGCTGCACCTTCTGCTCCATCACCGAGCACGAGGGGCGCATCATCCAGAGCCGTTCGGAAGATTCCATCTTGCGTGAGGTCGAGGAGATCCGCGACAAGGTCAAGGGCTTCACTGGCATCATCTCCGACCTTGGCGGGCCGACCGCCAACATGTACCGGCTGGCCTGCAAGGACGAGAAGATCGAGGAGAACTGCCGTCGCCTGTCCTGCGTGTTCCCGGACATTTGCAAGAACCTCAATACCGACCACGGCCCGCTGATCCAGCTCTACCGCAAGACGCGCGCCCTGCCGGGGATCAAGAAGGTGCTGATCGCTTCCGGCCTGCGCTACGACCTCGCGGTGGAGTCCCCGGCCTACGTCAAGGAACTGGTGACCCACCACGTCGGCGGTTACCTGAAGATCGCGCCGGAGCACACCGAGTCCGGCCCGCTCTCGAAGATGATGAAGCCGGGCATGGGAACTTACGACCGCTTCAAGGCCATGTTCGAAAAATTCTCGCGCGAGGCGGGCAAGGAGCAGTACCTTATCCCTTATTTTATCGCCGCGCATCCGGGAACCACGGATGAAGATATGCTCAATCTTGCGCTATGGCTCAAGGCCAACAACTTCCGCGCCGACCAGGTGCAGGCCTTCCTGCCCAGTCCGATGGCGCTAGCCTCGGCGATGTACCACTCCGGGCGCAACCCGTTGCGCACCGTGCGCCGCGAAGGGACGGAAATCGTTTATTCGCCCAAAGGGTTGAAGCAGCGTCGCTTGCACAAGGCGTTTTTGCGTTACCACGACGCCAATAACTGGCCGTTGTTGCGTGAAGCGCTGAAAAGCATGGGGCGTGCCGATCTGATTGGTAATGGCAAGCGCCACCTGATTCCAAGCTGGCAGCCTGAGGGGACGGGAAGCGCGGGAGGCGAGGGCGCACGCACCGGGCGCAAGCATGGCGCGCAGACCTTCCTCACCAAACACACCGGTTTGCCGCCGCGTGCGGATGCCGTGCCGACTAGGAAATCATTCGCCAAGAAGCCTGAAGCGGCGCGCAATCCGGCACGACCATCCGTGGTTTGGCCGAGTAAAAAATCATCCAGTACCGCGACGCCAGCCAAAACTGGTGTGCCGCGCGGCAAGAATAGCCGCGGTAAATAAGGTATAACAGGCCGTTGAAAACGGCCTGTTAAGGCGAGGCATGGATGCCTCGCACGCAAATCAAATACGTAAGGATTTGATTTGCGTCGCCGCGCACGGACATGTGCCGGGCGCGGCGCGTTGAAAAGGACAGGAAAGCCCCTTTCAATATCGTATTAGCTATGGCGGCGTAAAAATGTTTGATGCGCCCTGTTGGGAATAGCAGGCTAATCTTGACCTGCTTCGTCAACAACACTCACACAGGGGGATACACCATGAAGCGCATTGCAACGATGAGCCTGGGGCTTGCTGCCTTGGTCATGGGAACGGCGGCTTGGGCCAACCCGGATATGATCGCCAAAGGCGAAAAACTGCACGCGGAAAAATGTGCGGCCTGCCACAAGGCGCCGCACGACGCCAAGTTCTACGAGAGCCGCGTCGGCAAGAAAATCCAGAGTAAGGCCAGCCTGAATACGATGGTCAGCTCCTGTGCCAACCACTTCAATATCGACTGGTTTGATGAGGAAGTGGCTGCGGTCACGGAATATCTCAACAGCAAATACTACAAGCTCAAGTAAGGTAGCTTTCGTTGCCTGCAAACTCTAAAAGCGGCGGGGCGAGCCGCTTTTTTATTGGCCGAAATGAATCAGCCACAGAGAGCGCAGAGCTCACCGAGGGGAAGGTTATTCTCTGTGGGCTCTGTGCATTTTGCGGCTAAAAATGGTTTGACTGCTTTTGAGTATTGGGAACCACTTAAAGTTGGCTTCGGGCTCAATCACCCCCACCTCCGCCGCCGTCGCCGTCGCCGCTATCCGAGCTGCTGGCATCATCCAGTGCATCACCGAGCGCCTGATCGAAGTCGGCTTCCAGATTGTCCCAGAACTCGGTAAGTGAAAAATCACTTCCAACCGGGTCACCTGAAGCATCGCTCGATGAACTGTCGCCCGACCCGCCACCGCTGGTATCGCTGAAGGCCGAGCGAGCCAGCTCGTCGGCAAACAGGCTCATCCACAGCGGCAAAATGCCGAAGGCGGCGGCATAGGGCAAAAGGCGCTGGAAAGTCTGCGGCAACGCCCTGTCAGGATGGTGCTGGCGAATCTCCTCCATGTCTGCCCGGCTCATAAACAGCTTCAGCCCCTCGGCTTGATGGCGCAGTTCACAGGCCTCGGTTGTGGGGCGCAGCTCGGAGAGATCCGCAAAGATACTCAGCAAAAAGCCCGCCGCCGTAATCAGAATCACTGACGTGAACGGCAGCACGAGTGCGCGGAAGGCTTGTGCACTGTCCCAGGCGACATCGTGAGCAAGCAGGTGTTCATATGTGATATGACCCAGCCAGATGACGATGGGAAGCATCAGGAGCAGGATGACCTTGCGTAATCGCGGCGCGTGTTTCGGGCCGATGCTATTGGCCGCCAGCAGGAACAAACCCATGGCGGCAAAGGCGTACAGGCCGAAGCCCTCCATAAAAAGTATCAGTAGCATGGCAATCAGCGGAATCATCAGCATCAGCGTGAAGACTCGACCTGCCCAGCGTCCGGGTTTGAACAGCCCGCCTTCAATCGTCTGGCGCAGGCTGTTCTGGTGCCGGGTTTTCAGATCGACAATGGTTTCCTGGTTGGCACGCGATAGAGCCATTTCGACCGCGCCGCCCTGTGTGATGCGGCGCAGCATGTGCACCAGTTCGCGTTCTTCGTGTGCCTGGGGCAGGGCGGGGGCTTGCGTTGGCACGTTTAGCCAGAAATCCTTTTTGCCTTGTCGACGTATTTTGAGTTGTTGGGCATTGACCAGATTCATCATGGAGGCAGTCAGCGCGCCGCGATCATAGCCGCGCATGGTCAGCCAGCGCGCCACGGCTGGGCTGAGTCCGGCGGCGGGTTGATACAGCGGGATGATCGGTGCCGATGGGCAGCGGTGTTGCGGGAGTCGCCACTCGGCAAAAAGCCAGGCACCAAGGAGAATGCCGGCAAATACGAAGTTGAGGATGATGAACCATTCGAGGGTCATGGCGGACTTTCCTGTGGGCGCGGGGTGTGGCTGGTTTCCAATTGAAAATAATCGGCGCGGCCAAAGCCGAAGACAGAGCCGATGAGGCCATGGGGGAAACTCTCACGCAGCACGTTCAGCTCACGCACGCAGCCGTTGTAGTATCGCCGGGCATATTGGATGTGATCCTCAACGCTTGAGAGCTCGCTCATCAACTGGGCGAAACGCTGGCTGGTATGCAGGTTGGGATAAGCCTCTACCAGGGCGCGCAGGCGGGTCAGTTCATCCGAGATGGCCTGCTCAGGCGTGGCCACAACCTGGGCGGGCAGGTGTTCAAGATCCGCACGTTGCTGTGCGCTGGTGGTGTGCACAAGCTGCTCGAAGCGCGCATACGCCTGCGTGGCCTCGACCAGCTTGGGAATAAGGTCGTGACGCAGCTTGAGCTGGACACTGATGTCGCTCCAGGCCGCGCGCACGTCGTGGCGCAATTGCACGAAGCGGTTATAGATATAAATAACCCCGCCAATGAGCAACAGAAGCCAGCCGATAAGGAAGGCAAGATCCAGTGTCATGGCGGGGTTGTCTCGTGGCTGAGGTTGTGACCAAGTATAGTCGGCTGAGTGTGACAGCTTATGCACCGCAGCGCGTTGGCGCCAAGCTACGCCGAAAATTTTGATTGGCGATGCCCGCCCAGTGCAGTCTGTATATGCCGTGACAAATAAAGTGGGTGTCACGGAGCCGGCACTCAGGATTCATGCCTGCACCTTCCGATGTCAATCTTACCCGCGCCGCCCACGCCCGCCTTCGGCCACGTGATACACCGGGTCTTCCTGAATATTCACTTCAACTAGGTCGCCTGCCTTGTGCAGCATTTCACGGCAATCGGGCGCAAGGTGACGCAGATGCAGGGTTTTACCCTCCGCACGGTACTTTTCAGCCAGATTATCAATGGCTTCCAAAGCTGATTGATCGGCGACCCGTGAACGGGCGAAGTCGATAATGATGTCTTGCGGGTCATTTTTCGGGTCGAATAGCTCGCTGAAGTTTTGCGCCGACGCAAAAAACAGCGGGCCAACCAGCCGATAGAGCTTGCTGCCATCGGCAAGCTGCTCAGTCTCCACACGAATGTGTTTGGCGTGATCCCAGGCAAAAATCAACGCGGACACGATCACTCCAGTGATCACGGCAATCGCGAGATCAGCAACCACCGTAATCACCGCCACCATAATGCTGATGAGAATTTCATTGCGCGGCACCTTGCCGATCATGCGCAGGGTTCCCCACTCGAAGGTGCCGATCACCACCATGAACATCACGCCCACCAGGGCGGCCAGCGGAATCTGCTCAATCACTGGCGCGAGGAACAGAATGAACATCAGCAAGACCAGTGCCGCCGTGATGCCAGACAAGCGCCCGCGTCCGCCGGATTCGACGTTAATTATGCTCTGGCCGACCAGTGCGCAACCACCCATGCCGCCGAAAAAGCCGCTGGTGATATTGGCCGCACCCAGCGCGACGCACTCCCGATTGGGCTGGCCGCGCGTTTCGGTAATGTCATCCAGCAGTTGCAGGGTCAGTAGACTTTCAATTAAGCCCACCCCGGCAAATACAAAGGCATAAGGCAACACAATCCACAGGGTTTCCAGCGTCAGCGGCACCTGCGGAACCGAGAAATCCGGCAGTCCGCCGGCAATGGAAGCCATATCGCCCACAGTGCGCGTGTCCAGGCTAAATACAAAGGCCAGCAGGCTGACCACGATAATGGCTGCCAGCGTTGAGGGCACAGCCTTGGTGAACCGCGGCAGGAAATGTGCAATCGCCATGGTCAGGGCGATCAGTGCCAGCATGATGTAAAGCGCTGTACCGCTGATCCATTCTTTGCCGCCGTCCGGAGCGGTGATTTTGAACTGCTCAAACTGAGCCAGCAGAATGACAATCGCCAGCCCGTTCACAAAGCCCAAAAACACCGGATAGGGCACGATGCGGATGAACTTGCCCAGTTTGAATAGCCCGGCGGCGATCTGGATGATACCCATCAGCACCACGGCAGCCAGCAGGTATTGCGGCCCGTGTTGCACCACCAGCGCCACCATCACCACAGCAAGCGAGCCTGCGGCGGCGGAAATCATGCCCGGACGACCGCCGAAAGCTGATGTAATCAAGGCCACCATGAACGCGGCATACAGTCCCATGAGCGGATGCAGCTGGGCGACCAGAGCGAAGGCGACGGCTTCCGGGACGAGCGCAAGCGCGACTGTCAGGCCGGAGAGGATGTCGGTGCGGGTGTTTTTGGGTGTATGGGCGGCGAGGAGATGGAACATGGAGGCGGGAGCGAACCTAAACTAAGAAGGATCAAGTCTAACAGTCGAAAACCAATATTGCGTTTGTCGGCGTGTGCTCTATCTTTGGCGGACGCTCGCGTGAATCATCGTGATTCCGTTGGCTGAAGTGCGCGACACTTTTGTCGTCGTTGTTTTTTTGGTCGAAAGATTCTCAAAGAGGATGAATAGTATGAACAGACGGGCATTTTTGCGATGGGCAGGTTTGGGTTTGGTGCTGGGTTTGAATTTGACCGGGAATGCGTACGCGAAGACAGCTCCTACCGTACTGGTTACGGACACGCCGATTACAGAGCAGGAGGTTCTTCAAGCGCAGGATGCCTGGGCGAAAGGTATCGTTGAGATTGGCAAGGTGTATCAAGACGGCGGTGATTACAAAGCCGCAGCCAGCAAGATGATTGACCAGTTGTATGGTTACGCTGAGGGCAAGGTACTATTTAAGCCGACTAAAGCAGCAGTCGAGCAATTCCGCGGCACCAAGGCTGAAGCTCTGTCCTATTTTGTCGGCGGCGACATCCCTGAGGATCATGGCTTTGCCATCCAGCCTTGGTCAAAGGTACGTTTTGTTAACGAAGGCATTGATATTGACAGCGACTCCGCCGAGGCGATGGGTAATTATTACTTTACGGATGCTAAAACCGGGAGTGAAGTCAAAGTGGAATACACTTTTATCTATCGCCGAGCCAAAGATGGTCATTTGGTGATTGATTTGCACCACTCCTCTTTGCCGTATGCGCCTTCTGCACACTGATTTTTATTTCAGTTGAGCATCAAGAACAAACCCCTCGTGATGAGGGGTTTTTTGTGGTTCTTATCGGGTTTGTCTTGATATTCGATCAAGCCGTTTTGAACGAGTTACACGTCGCGCAAAAGCTCGTTGATGCCGACCTTGCTGCGGGTTTTGGCATCGACTTTCTTCACGATGACGGCACAGTAGAGGCTGTACGTGCCGCACTTGGAGGGCAGGTTGCCGGAGACCACCACCGAGCCAGCGGGGACGCGCCCGTAATGCACTTCGCCGGTTTCGCGATCAAAAATCTTGGTGGACTGGCCGATGTACACGCCCATGGAGATCACTGCGCCTTCTTCGACAATCACGCCTTCGACCACTTCGGAGCGTGCGCCGATAAAGCAGTTGTCTTCGATGATGGTCGGTGCGGCTTGCAGCGGCTCCAGCACGCCACCAATGCCGACACCGCCGGAGAGGTGTACGTTCTTGCCGATCTGCGCGCAGGAGCCCACCGTGGCCCAGGTATCAACCATGGTGCCTTCATCGACATAAGCACCGATATTGACGTAGGACGGCATCAGCACGCAGCTCTTGGCAATAAAGCTGCCGCGACGTGCCATGGCGGTCGGGGCGACGCGGATACCTGCGGCGCGGAATTGTGCGTCGTTCCAGCCAGCGAATTTGGGTTCGACCTTGTCGTAAAACTGGATGTCGCCGCCGCCCATGACGCGGTTGTCATTCAGGCGGAAGGACAGCAGCACGGCTTTCTTCAGCCATTCGTTAACTGTCCACTGGCCGACCGACTGACGCTCGGCCACGCGCAGGGTGCCGGAATCCAGCAGGCTCATGGCCTCGTTGACCGCATCGCGCACGTCCGTGGGTGCGTTGGCAGGGGTGAAGTCAGCGCGGTGTTCAAAAGCGTCTTCAATCAGTTTGCGTAGGTTATCCATGGGGTTCTCCTGAAATAGTGAATCAAATTCCCCTCTGCCTTGTTAGCGAGGGGTGTGGGGGTTAAAGGGTTTGGCAAAAGGTCTTGATGCGTTGCGCGGCATCCAGGCATTCGTCGAGTTCGGCCACCAGTGCCATGCGTACATAGCCTGCGCCTGGATTGATGCCATCGACCTCACGCGAGAGATAGCTGCCGGGCAGCACGGTCATGTTTTGTTCGGCGTACAGGCGGCGGGCAAATTCGGTGTCCAGGATCGGTGTTTTTGCCCACAGGTAAAACGCACCGTCCGGCATGGTGACATCCAGCGTGCCTGCCAGAATGTCCAGCACACGGGTGAACTTGTCCAGGTACAGGGCACGATTCTGTTCGACATGCACTTCATCATTCCATGCAGCGGCACTGGCGATCTGGGTGGGCGGGGGCAGGGTGCAGCCGTGGTAGGTTCGATACAGGTGATAGCCCTTGAGAATCTCCGCGTCCCCCGCCACAAAACCGGAGCGCAGGCCGGGCAGGTTGGAGCGTTTGGATAACGAGTGAAACACCACGCAGCGGGCGAAATCATCGCGCCCAAGCCGTGCACAGACTTCAAGCAGACCCACCGGTGGTTCGGCGTAATACAGCTCGGAATAGCACTCGTCAGAGGCAATCACGAAATCATGTTCATCCGCCAGTTCGATCAGGCGGCGGTAGGCGGATTCCGGCAGCACCGCGCCGGTGGGGTTGCCGGGCGAGCAGACGTAGATCATCTGGCAGCGTTGCCATACTTCGGCGGGGATAGTGTCAAAATCAGGCAGAAAACCGTGCTCGGCAGGCGTGGAATAAAACCACGGCTCGGCTCCTGCCAGATAGGCCGCGCCTTCGTAGATTTGGTAGAACGGATTGGGCATCAGCACGAGCGGATTTTCTGCCCGGTTGACCACGCACTGCGCAAAGGAGAACAGCGCCTCGCGCGTGCCGGATACCGGCAGAATTTCATTCGCAGGATTGACCTTGGCAGCAAAACGCCGTTGCAACCAGCCCGCAATCGCAACGCGCAAGCTTTCATTGCCGCGTGTCAACGGATACTGCCCAAGGCCATGCAGATGATGAATCAGCTCTTCGACCACAAAGGCAGGCGAGACATGCTTCGGCTCGCCGATCGACAGCGCAATGTGCTCCAAATGTGCGGGCGGCATGCTGCCTGCCTTGAGTTGGGCGAGCTTTTCAAACGGATAAGGCTGCAAATGGCCAAGATCGGGGTTCATGGAAGTGCAAAGCTGGTGGAGAATGGCGCGGAAGTATACTCGAACAGGTGGCTTATGACGCGCGCGAACACGATTTTAGGCTTGCATCATGTCAGCGTCCTGGTGGCGGATACGGCGCAAAGCCTCCGCTTTTACAGCGATGTATTGGGTTTGCAGACGGTTGAACGCCCTGATCTGGGCTTTCCCGGTGCGTGGCTGGCCTTGGGGGCGCAACAACTGCATTTGCTGGAATTGCCCAATCCGGATGCGACCCAAGGCCGGGTGGAACATGCCGGACGTGATCGGCATTTTGCCGTGCAGGTGGCCGCGCTGGAACCGTTTGAAGCTCGATTGGACGCGGCAGGCGTGGCATACACGCGCAGCCGTTCCAGGCGAGCTTCGATTTTTTGCCGCGACCCGGATGGCAATGGGGTGGAGTTGATGGAGGATGTGCCTAATGCGTTATGCTCAAAAGCAACGCAGGGACAAGTTGAGGTGTTGAAATGAATAAGCAACGTGCCTTGGAATTGCTAACCCGCAGCAAGCCCGAACTGGCAAGGCGTTTTGGGGTCACTCGCCTTGCATTGTTTGGTTCGACGGTGCGCGATCAGGCGACGGCGCAGAGCGATGTCGATGTCTTGGTCAGTTTTGCGGGGCCTGCGAACTCCAAGCGTTATTTTGGCGTGCAGTTTTATTTGGAGGATGTCTTCGGCTGCCCGGTTGATCTGGTGACCGACAAGGCTCTGCGTGCGGAATTACGTCCATTTATCGAGCGGGAGCGCGTGGATGTTTGAGGAAAGCGAGCGCGCATGGCGTTTTTATCTTGAGGACATGATCGTATTCGCGCACAAGGTGCTGATTTATAGCGAAGGCATTGAGCAGCAGGATTTTGTTGAGAATGAACTGTTTTATGACGCGATTTTGCGTAATCTTGAATTGATTGGTGAGGCGGCAACGCATATTCCTGACGAGGTGCGCAGCGCGTACGCACACATTCCTTGGCGGATGGTCATTGCAACCCGCAATCGACTGATTCACGGTTATCTTGGGTTGGATGATGACGTGCTATGGAGCATTGTGCGTGAGGATGTGCCTGAGCTTTTGGTCATGTTGAGGGCAATTCAAATTTGAACATTGCTCAAGCTCTGGTTTTGTCCGTGTCGCGGCTTGTGAATTCGGACAGCCCGCGTGCCGATGCAGAAATTCTGCTGGCGCATGTGCTTGGGAGACCGCGCAGCTATCTTTTGACCTGGCCGGAAAAAGAGCTGTCAGCCGATGAAGAGGGCGCATTCGAGGCTTTGCTGGCGCGGCGGGCAGCCGGTGAGCCGGTGGCTTATCTGATGGGTTCGCGCGGGTTTTATGGTCTGGATTTGTCCGTGTCGCCTGCGGTGTTGATTCCGCGCCCGGAGACGGAGTTATTGGTGGAGGCGGCTTTGGCGCGCTTGCCCGCCGGGTCGTGTCGCGTCGCGGATTTGGGGACGGGGAGCGGGGCGATTGCCTTGGCTCTGGCTAACGAATCAAGACATGAGCGCAAGGATGTGCAGGTCGTGGCGGTGGATGTGTCGCCGGACGCGCTGGCGCAGGCGCGGGTGAATGCGCAAACACTGGGGCTGGCCGTGGATTTTCGTCTGGGCGATTGGTGTGGCGGTCTGGCGGGTGACGTGTTCGACATGATCGTGAGCAACCCGCCCTATATCCGGGCGGATGATGTGCATCTGACTTTGGGCGATGTGCGCTTTGAACCGCTGCTTGCACTGGCCTCCGGCGCGGATGGGCTGGAGGCGATCCGCGCCATCATGGCCTGTGCGCCTGCACATCTGAAGCCTGGCGGGTGGCTGCTGTTTGAGCATGGCTACGATCAGGCCGACGAGGTGGCCGCTTTGCTGTGCGCAGCGGGCTGGCAGGCGGTGGAGTCGTTGCGTGATTTGCAAGGGCATGCACGGGTGACACTCGGACAGCGTTCTGTGGAATAATCAGCGTCACTTTTTCTACTCTCGAGTTGATTCCAAATGGACGATAACCGCAAGAAGGCTTTGGCCGCCGCGCTGACCCAGATTGAAAAGCAATTCGGCAAGGGTACGGTCATGCGCATGGGCGATTCTTCCGCCGCGCGCGAAGTAGATGTCATCTCCACCGGCTCGCTGGGGCTGGATATTGCGCTGGGGATTGGCGGCCTGCCGCGTGGCCGCGTGGTCGAGATCTATGGCCCGGAATCCTCCGGCAAGACCACGCTGACCTTGCAAGTGATTGCCGAGGCGCAAAAACTCGGCGGCGTGTGCGCGTTCGTGGATGCGGAGCACGCGCTTGATCCGACCTATGCGGTTAAGTTGGGTGTGCAGGTGGATGATCTTTTGGTGTCGCAGCCGGATACCGGAGAGCAGGCGCTGGAGATCACCGACATGCTGGTGCGCTCGAACGCAGTGGATGTGGTCGTGGTGGACTCGGTAGCGGCGCTGGTGCCCAAGGCCGAGATCGAAGGCGAGATGGGCGATTCGCATGTCGGCCTGCAAGCGCGTTTGATGAGTCAGGCGCTGCGCAAGCTGACTTCGAACATCAAGCGTTCCAATACCCTGGTGATCTTCATCAACCAGATCCGCATGAAAATCGGCGTGATGTTTGGTAGCCCGGAAACCACCACCGGTGGTAATGCGCTCAAGTTTTACGCCTCGGTGCGTCTGGATATTCGTCGCATCGGTGCGGTGAAGAAGGGCGAGGAGATTCTGGGTAACGAAACCCGCGTCAAGGTGGTCAAAAACAAGCTTGCGCCGCCGTTCAAGCAGGTCGAGTTCGAGATTCTCTACGGCGAGGGCATTTCGCGCGCCGGGGAAATTATCGAGCTAGGCGTCGCCAATGGCTTTATCGACAAGTCCGGCGCCTGGTACAGCTACAACGGCGAGAAGATCGGCCAGGGCAAGGAAAACGTGCGCCTGTGGCTGAAAGAGCATCCTGACAAGGCGCAGGAGATTGAAAAGAATATCCGCGCCAAGCTGATGGTCAGCGGCGTGCCTATGCCGGCGACGGAGAGTGATGAGGCGCTTGTCGAAGAATTCTGAGACCTTGCCTGAAGTTTGGGACGAAGGCTGGGGCGATATGCCCGAGCTGGAGCCCGAGTTGACCCATGAGCCAGTGGCTGACGCGCCTAATGCGCATGACATGGCCTTGCGTTTGCTGACTCGGCGAGAGCATGGCGCAGGCGAACTGGTGCGTAAGCTCCAGCAGCGCGGCGTGTCGCGTGAACAGGCGCACGAAGTGATCGCCGAGTTGGCGGAACAGGGCTGGCAGAGTGACGCGCGTTTTGCCGAACAGTTTGCGCGTGACCATGCCGCGCGTGGTGACGGGCCGCTGAAGATCCGTGCCGCCATGCAGCAGCGTGGTGCGCGCGCGTCAGAGATCGATGCGGCGCTACGCGAGCTGGATGTGGATTGGCTGACCCGCGCACGCGAGGCGCGCCGCAAGCGATTTGGTACGGAACTGCCGCAAAATGCCGCTGAAAGCATGCGCCAGCAACGTTTTTTGCTGACGCGCGGCTTTGCCGCCTCGGATGCCCGCATGGCGGTGCGCTCGAATGATGATTCGGATAGGTAGGAGCGAGCTTGCTCGCGAAAATACCCCCTGCAAAGGGCTATCGCGAGCAAGCTCGCTCCTACACGATTAACCCTTTAAACCTAAATGAAGATTGAACTGGCATGAATACCGCTGAAATCCGTCAGAGCTTCCTTGAATTTTTCCAGTCCAAAGGCCACACCATTGTGCCCTCCAGCAGTCTGGTGCCGGGCGATGACCCCACCTTGCTGTTTACCAATGCGGGTATGAATCAGTTCAAGGATGTGTTTCTTGGCTTTGACCAGCGTCCTTACACGCGTGCGGCCAGCAGCCAGAAGTGCGTACGGGCGGGCGGTAAACACAACGACCTGGAAAACGTCGGCTACACCGCACGCCATCACACCTTCTTTGAAATGCTGGGCAACTTCAGTTTTGGCGACTACTTCAAGCACGATGCGATTAAATATGCGTGGGAATTACTGACCGAGGTGTACAAGCTGCCCAAGGACAAGCTTACCGTGACGGTATATGCCGAGGACGATGAGGCCTACGACATTTGGACGAAGGAGGTCGGCGTGCCCGCCGAGCGCGTGATCCGCATCGGCGACAACAAGGGCGCGCGCTACGCTTCGGATAACTTCTGGGCGATGGGCGACACCGGCCCCTGCGGCCCCTGCACCGAGGTTTTTTACGACCACGGCGAGCACATCTGGGGCGGCCCGCCCGGTTCAGCCGAGGAAGACGGCGACCGTTTTATCGAAATCTGGAACAACGTGTTCATGCAGTTCAATCGCGACGAACATGGTGTGATGCACCCGCTACCCAAACCGTCCGTGGACACAGGCATGGGCTTGGAGCGCATCTCAGCCGTGTTGCAGCATGTGCATGCCAATTATGAAATTGACTTGTTCCAGGCGCTGATCCGCGCCGCTGCGCGTGAGACGGCCTGCGCGGATCTGAACAGCCCTTCGCTCAAGGTGTTGGCCGACCATATTCGCGCCTGTTCCTTCCTGTTGGCTGACGGGGTGATTCCGGGCAACGAAGGGCGTGGTTATGTGCTGCGCCGGATTATTCGTCGGGCGATTCGTCACGGTTACAAACTCGGCGTGCGCACAGCGTTTTTCCATAAACTGGTGCCGGATCTGGTGGCACAAATGGGCGCGGCTTACCCTGAGCTGGTGCAGCATCAGGTGCGCATAATGGCGACCTTGAAGCAGGAAGAAGATCGTTTTTTTGAAACGATTGAACAAGGTATGGAAATCCTTGAACGTGAGATTGGAGTTGAGCTTCTGATTAAGGAGTTGGAGCAAAAAAACGGAGGGCGTCTTTCTGTTGGGCCAGCAAAAATTCCGAGTGGAAGTGCAGGGGAACATTGGGCTTTCGCATTGCTGTTTCCTCAAGGGAGTTTGCAGCGTTATGATTTTTTTGATTTTTCCCGAGTTAGTGGAGGCTTTGGGCGCGGTCTACAAGCATTGAAGTGGATTCTAAAGGCACGAACAGAACCTAATCTACCTAACGTAATAATTCGTCTAAGTAACGATGAGCAGATCAGCGAGTTGGAGGTTAAGCGCCGACTTGAAGATGAGGGTGTTGTGAACGTTGATGTAAAAATCTGGTCCCCAAAGAATGCACAATTCAATGGCGAAACTGCCTTCAAACTGCACGACACCTACGGCTTCCCGCTCGATTTGACTCAGGACATCTGCCGCGAGCATGACATCCAGGTGGATAGCGCCGCCTTTGATGTCGCCATGGCGCGCCAGAAAGAGCAGGCGCGTGCCGCTGGCAAGTTCAAGATGGCGACCAATCTGGAATATGACGGCCCGGCGACCACCTTCCACGGCTACGAGGTGCTGGAAACTGGCGGCAATATCCTCGCGCTGTACAAGGACGGCGTGGCGGTCAATCAGTTGAATGAAGGCGAGATGGGCGTGGTGGTGTTGGATGAGACGCCGTTTTATGCCGAATCCGGTGGTCAGGTGGGTGATCGTGGCGAGCTGCGTTCGGTGCATGGCATTTTTGCAGTTGAAGACACGCAGAAAATCCAGGCCAGTGTGTTCGGTCATCATGGCGTGGTCAAAACCGGCACCTTGAGCGTGGGTAATGGGGTGACTGCGCGCGTGGACGTGCTGGCGCGTATGCGCACCATGCGCAACCACTCGGCCACGCATCTTCTACACAAGGCGCTGCGTGAAGTGCTGGGGACGCATGTGCAGCAAAAGGGCTCGCAGGTTGACCCGGACAAAGCCCGCTTCGATTTTGTGCATAACCAGCCGATGACGAATGCGGAAATCCGTCGCGTGGAAAACCTGGTCAATGCCGAAATTCTGGCCAACACGCCGACACAAACCCGCGTGTTGCCGATTGCCGAAGCGCAGACTCTGGGCGCGATGATGCTGTTTGGCGAGAAATATGGCGATGAAGTGCGTGTGCTGGACATTGGCTCGTCACGCGAGCTGTGTGGCGGCACCCATGTCAGTCGCACCGGCGACATCGGCCTGTTCAGCATCACGGCGGAAGGTGGCGTGGCCTCGGGTGTGCGTCGCGTTGAGGCGGTGACCGGTGATAACGCGCTGGTCTACATGCAGGGCATGGAAACGGCGCTCGGTGGCGTGGCGGGCACGCTCAAGGTGCTGCCGAAAGAAGTTCCGGCACGGGTGAATGCGGTACTCGATCAGGTGCACAGGCTTGAGCGTGAGTTGTCAGCACTGAAAGGACGCCTGGCCACGGCCCAGCGTGCCGAACTGCTGCAACAGGCGATTGAGGTCAATGGTGTATGGGTGCTTGCTGCGAGCATGGACGATGCGGACAGCGAAACCCTGCGCGAGTCGCTGGACAAGCTGCGTGATCGACTTGTGAATGCCGTGATTGTGCTGGGCAGTGTGACCGAGGAAGGGCGCGTGCTGTTGGTGGCAGGCGTGACTGCCGCGCAAACCAAGCAAATCAAGGCCGGTGATCTGGTGAATTTTGTGGCGCAACAGGTCGGTGGCAAAGGCGGCGGTCGTCCGGACATGGCACAGGCAGGCGGCACGCAGCCGGAAAATCTGCCGGCCGCATTGGCGAGCGTGCTGGCGTGGGCGCGGGAGCGCTTGGCAAGTTAAAGTGCGTATTTGCTGATTTTTTAAGGTATTTTTATTAAACTTGCCGGCTTCGTGACGACCCGCTCAAGCGGGTTGTTTTTTGTAAGACGTCCAAGTGTGACGTTTTTATGGCATTTACTGTGGCAATGATCGCATGGCACTGATTGTTCAAAAATACGGCGGTACCTCGGTCGGTACGGTTGAGCGTATCGAAAAGGTTGCGGAACGCGTCATGCGCTGGCGCGAGGCTGGGCATGACATCGTGGTGGTGACTTCGGCCATGAGCGGTGAAACCAACCGCTTGCTGGGTCTGGCCAAACAGATTGACCCGGAGGCTGCGCCGCGTGAGCTGGATATGCTGGCGGCGACCGGTGAGCAGGTCACGATTGCGCTTCTGGCCATGGCGCTGCATAAGCGTGGGCAGGAAGCGCGTTCCTACACCGGCGCTCAGGTGCGCATCCTGACCGATGATGCCTACACCAAGGCGCGTATCCGCGAGATTGATACTCAGCGCATTCGTGATGATTTGCGCGAGGGGCGGGTGGTCGTGGTGGCCGGTTTTCAGGGCGTGGATGACGAGGGCAATATCACCACCCTGGGGCGTGGCGGCTCGGACACCAGCGGCGTGGCTCTGGCGGCGGCCTTGAAAGCGGACGAGTGCCAGATTTATACCGACGTGGATGGGGTGTACACCACTGATCCGCGCGTTGAGCCCAAGGCGCGCCGTCTGGATCGCATTACCTTTGAAGAAATGCTGGAAATGGCTAGCCTTGGTTCCAAGGTTTTGCAGATCCGCTCCGTGGAGTTCGCGGGCAAATACAACGTCCCCTTGCGCGTGCTCTCCAGTTTTGATGAAGGCCCGTTTGAAGACCATCCGGGCACCCTGATTAGTTACGAGGAAAACGTCATGGAACAAGCCCTCATCTCCGGCATTGCCTTTAACCGTGATGAAGCCCAGCTCACCATCAAGGGCGTGCCGGACGCGCCGGGTGTGGCTTATCGCATCCTGGGGCCGATTGCCGATGCGAATATCGAAGTCGATATGATCGTGCAAAACATTGGCGTTGATGCTACGACTGACATGACTTTTACCGTGCACCGCAACGAATACGGCAAGGCGATGGACGTACTGCGCAAGGTGGCCTCTGAGGTTGGAGCGCGGGAGGTTTCCGGTAACGCCCATATCGTTAAGGTTTCCGTCGTCGGCGTGGGGATGCGCTCCCACGCGGGGATTGCCAGCACCATGTTTGGCGCGTTGGCGCGGGAAGGCATCAATATCCACATGATCTCGACTTCGGAAATCAAAATTTCCGTGGTGCTGGATGAAAAATACCTGGAGCTGGCCGTACGCACCCTGCATGAGGCTTTCGACCTGGATAAGCGCTCGTAAATACCCAGGATGTTCGCTGTATCTATCGACCGTCTGGCTTGACTCTGCTATGTTCGTGTGCACGTTCATGGCAGATTGAGCAACCCAAGGAGAGAGACATGTTGATTTTGACCCGTCGTGTTGGAGAGGTTCTGCGGATTGGTGATGACGTGTCCATCACCATTCTCGGCGTCAAAGGCAATCAGGTGCGTATTGGTATTGATGCGCCCAAGGATGTGGCTGTGCATCGCGAAGAAATCTACCAGCGCATCAAGCGTGAAGGGGATGACGGCGAAGCTGGAAGCGGGGGCGTCGGCGATGCCTTTGGCGAGGATGCAGCGCGCTAATCCTGGGGTTGGGTCGGTCTTGTTGCGGTATATTCCGCTTGCCAGAGTGGGAATATACGGCTAAAATGCGCGCTCTTTTGGAGACATGGCCGAGTGGCTGAAGGCGCACCCCTGCTAAGGGTGTATGTGGGTTAAACTGCATCGAGGGTTCGAATCCCTCTGTCTCCGCCATAACAATGCAGCGAGCGGCCAAGGCAAATGCTTTGTGCTTGCCTTGGCTTAGACCCGAATCGTTATTGCTTGCGGTTCGGGTTTTTTTATGTCTGCGGGATGTGCATCCAAAATGCGGCAATAAAAAAACCCGGTTTATTGACCGGGTTTTTGATTTTCACAGCCTCGTAAAGCAGGATTACTTAATCTTGGCTTCCTTGAAAATCACATGCTGACGCACGACGGGGTCGTATTTGCGGAATTCAAACTTTTCCGGTGTGTTGCGCTTGTTTTTCTTGGTGGTGTAGAAAAAGCCGGTGCCTGCGGAGGACACGAGCTTGATCTTGTCGCTAGCTGATTTGGCCATGGTTGATTACCTCAAACTTTTTCGCCGCGAGCGCGGATGTCGTTGAGCACCTGTTCGATGCCCAGCTTGTCGATGATGCGCATTCCCTTGGCGGACACGCGCAGACTGACAAAGCGCTTTTCAGCTTCCAGCCAGAAGCGGTGGTGATGCAGGTTGGGGAGGAAGCGACGACGCGCCTTGTTGTTGGCGTGGGATACGGTGTTCCCTGTGGCAACTGCCTTGCCGGTGACTTGGCATACTCTGGACATTATGAACTACCTTTGACTCAATCAATCCCCGGATCAGCGTTGTCCGGAATACGAAAGCCCGCGATTGTACGCGATGTCGTTTGTTCTCTCAAGCTCGAATGTGCTCGGGTTGCTAACGACTGCGCTTGCCGATGATGGCGCCCATGACGCCGCGCATGATTTCCTGACCTAGGCGACTACCCACGGCGCGCATGGTGCTTTTGACGAAGGCTTCGCCAATGGATTCGCGCGTGCGGCGAGTGCCGCTGTTTCCTCCGCCGCCCAACAGGCTGTCGAGCAATCTGCCCGATGCGGGTTCATCGGCCTGCGTTTTCGCGGAGGGCGCGCCTCGTGTGGGTGTGTGCGGCTTGGCGTCGGCATTTTGGAGTGCGTTTTCGGTGCGTTGCTTGAGGATTTCAAATGCGGATTCGCGGTCGATATGTTTTTCGAACACGCCGTACACGGTGGAGTTTTGAATGATTTGCGTACGTTCACTCGGGGTGATCGTGCCGATACGCGAACGCGGTGGCGCGACCAGTACGCGCTCTACCGGGGTGGGTGTGCCCTTGGCATCCAGGCATGAGACCAGCGCCTCGCCCACGCCGAGTTGGGTGATGGCTTCGGCAGTGTTAAGGCCGGGCTTCGGGCGGAAGGTGTCAGCGGCGACGCGCACGGCTTCCTGGTCGCGCGGAGTGAAAGCGCGCAGGGCGTGTTGCACGCGGTTGCCGAGCTGGCCAAGAATCGGTAGCGGCACGTCCAGCGGGTTTTGGGTGATGAAATAAATGCCGATGCCCTTGGAGCGGATCAGGCGCACGACCTTTTCCACCGTATCCACCAGAACCTTGGGCGCATCGTCGAACAGTAGGTGAGCTTCGTCGAAGAAGAAGACCATTTTGGGATGATCCATATCGCCCGCTTCGGGAAGCTGTTCGAACAGTTCGGCCAGCAACCAGAGCAGCAGGGTGGCGTAGAGCTGTGGTGAGTGAAACAGTTTTTCGGCGGCCAGGATGTTGATGATGCCGCGCCCCTTGGCATCGGTTTGCAGCAAATCGTCGAGGGTGATGGCGGGCTCGCCGAACAGATGATTGCCGCCTGCGTCCTCAAGTGTGAGCAGGGCGCGCTGGATGGCGCCTACGCTGGCGGCGGAAACGTTGCCGTAAAGCGTGGTCAGTTCACGCGCATGTTCGGCGACATGCTGCATGAGCGCGCGCATGTCCTTGATGTCGAGCAGCAGCAGCCCCTGTTCATCCGCCACGCGGAAGGCGATATTCAGCACGCCGCTCTGGGTTTCATTGAGATTGAGCAGGCGGGCAAGCAGCAGTGGCCCCATGTCGGAGATGGTGGTGCGCAGTGGGTGACCAAGCTCGCCGTACACATCCCAGAACACTACGGGCGAGGCTTCGAGCTGGAAGTCGGGGAGTTGGATTTTTTCCACGCGCTCACGGATGCGCGGCTTGTCTTCGCCCGCCTGGCAAAGTCCGGCAAGGTCGCCCTTGATGTCGGCCAGGAATACCGGGACGCCCATGCGGCTGAAGCTTTCGGCCATGACTTGCAGGGTGACGGTTTTGCCTGTGCCGGTCGCGCCGGCGATCAGGCCGTGGCGGTTGGCCATGCGGCCCAAGAGATGCGCTTCGCTCTGGCCTGCGCCAATGAAGATGTCGTTTTGCATGGAGGTCGTGTCCTAACAAGAAGTGGCGGAATTGTAGTTTGAAACCCGAAAAATGATGCGCGTGTTATCTTTCCGTTCTTACAAATAGCGACAAAATTAGAGGCGGGTGTAGATGTTGGGTCGGATAGGCGCATGGTGGGGGGTGTTGGGCGTATCGCTGTTGATTGGCTGGGCGGTGGTGCGTTTGACGCCGATTGCCCTAGAGGCCTGGCAGATGCCTTGGGGCTGGCTGGAGTGGACGGTGGCTTCGGTCTGGCTGGTGTTTATGTTGGTGGGCGAGGGCTATCGCGGTTTTCAGAAGGGGTTTGCGCCGCGAGTGGCCGCACGGGCGCGCTATTTGCGTGAGCATCCGACCCTTTGGCGTGTGTTGCTTGCTCCTGCATTTTGTATGGGTTTTTTTCACGCCACGCGTAAGCGCATGATTGTGTCCTATGCCGTGACTTCAGGCATTGTGCTGCTGATTCTGGCGGTG
This sequence comes from uncultured Gammaproteobacteria bacterium, assembly GCA_938004235.1. Taxonomy (GTDB): domain Bacteria; phylum Pseudomonadota; class Gammaproteobacteria; order Halothiobacillales; family Halothiobacillaceae; genus Thiofaba. Next base: position 9,364 of record CALKWL010000320.1, on the reverse strand, counting down.
CGGCTGTTGCCGCAGCCCTGGCACGGGATTGTTGATCTGGGCGTGGTGGCGGGCTTGAGCTGGGGTTTGGCGGCGATTGTGCTTTATGGGATACATGCGCTGACCGCTCATGCGTTCGCTCATCCGGCGGATACGCCGGAGGCTTGATGCACCAGCCTGATATGCAGGGGATTTTATCGTGAGCCATATCGAGTCGTGGCGAGAGGAAAAACAATCGGCCTGGTTGTACAGGCGTCTGGCCAAGGTTGAGACCAGCCGACGGCAGGCTGCGCTGTACCTGAATCTGGCCGATGCGGCGGAGGAGCAGGCCGAGGAATGGGCGCGTCGTCTTCGGGCGCAAAACCAGCCTGCGGCTGAGCTGGATGTGCCGTTTCGCCCGTCCTTGCGCGCCGCTTTGGTGGCGGAATTGGCGGGGCTCTTGTCTCCGCGCAGAATTCGCCCCGTACTGGCGGCGATGAAAGTGCGTGGTTTGTCGGGATATCAGGCCAGCCTGAGTCTGGCGGAACATCCGACAATGGAGCGGGAGCATTCACGCGGCGCAGGCAGCGGCAGCGGCGCCCTGCGTGCGGCGGTCTTTGGCGTGAATGACGGCCTGGTTTCCAATACCAGCCTGATTATGGGGGTGGCGGGGGCGGCAAGTTCGCTCAACGGCGACGGTGCTGCGGTGATGACGGCAGGGGTGGCGGGGTTGCTGGCGGGTGCGCTGTCGATGGCGGCGGGTGAGTATGTGTCCATGCGCTCGCAGCGCGAAATGTATGAGTATCAGATCGCCCTGGAGCGCGCCGAGATTCTGGCTTACCCGGATGAGGAGGCTGAAGAGCTGGCGCAAATCTACCATTCGCGCGGCATGGAGCTTGCCCAAGCGCGGGATGTGGCCAGGCAGATGCTCAAAAATCCGGAGCACGCGCTGGATGTGCTGTCGCGCGAGGAGCTGGGCTTGAACCCTGAGGATCTGGGCTCGCCCTGGGGCGCCGCAGGCTCGTCGTTCGTGGCTTTTGTCGGCGGTGCGATTATTCCGCTTCTGCCCTTTCTTGCGGGCATGAATGGACAGGCGGCGCTGATCGGCGCGGCGGGATTGGCGGCATTGGGTTTATTTGTCGTGGGCGCGGTATTGTCGCTGTTTACCGGGCGCAATGCGCTGGGCGGTGGGTTGCGAATGTTGCTGATCGGTGGCGGCGCCGGCGTGGTGACCTATTTGATCGGCAGTCTGCTGGGGGCGCAGCTGGCTTGATGAGGTGCAAGAGCCTGTTTGCGGGGTGCTGCGATTGTCCACCTGCAAGGCTCTTTTGACGCCCCATTGACTTCCCCATTCGAAAATCGGGTATGAAAAACCCCGCCGCCAAGCGGGGTTGGATTCGAGAGTCGGTTAGCCCGCGATTTTGGCATGTGCCTCATGGATGGCGTGGCGAGCTTTTGCCCAAGCGTGCTCAATGGCGTCTTTCAGATGATCCCAGGTGTCGGCATTGGCTTCCATGTATTCCTCAATCATGGCTCTGGTCGCATCGATGTGACCTTGCAGAGTCTTGATGTCTTCCTCAAGACGGAGACGTTCGTCTTCTGCGGCATTTTTGGCGTGAGCCTTGAGTTCCTCGAGCTTGAGCATGTCGAGCTCGATTTCTTCATTGATTTTTTGCAGACGTTCATTTTTAAACTGCATGGAGAGCTCCCGATCCGGTTAGGGTTGATAGGTTCAAGACCTGCTCAAGCTTAGCTCAATGTGTTCAAGTTTGAATAAAAAAAAGCCCGGCATGGAAACTGCCGGGCTTGATGCGTGCGTTCAGATCAACGGCGGCTTAGTGCTTGGACGCGCCCTCGGCGCCGATGCCGGTTTCCGAGCGCACATACTGGCGCAGGAAGGCTTCGCGCTCAGTCTTGGCGCGGGCGCTGTTGTCGGTAATCGAGAAGAACCAGGCCATGAGGAATGCGACCGGCATGGAGAAGATCGCCGGATCCTTGTAGGGCACGATGGCCGCTTTGAAGCCGAAGATGTCCACCCACACCGTCTTCGACAATACGACCAGCACGATGGCTGTAATCAGGCCGCCAAGGCCGCCCATCACCGCGCCGCGCGTGGTCAGGCCGCGCCAGTAGATGGCGAGGAACAGCACCGGGAAGTTGGCCGATGCGGCTACAGCAAAGGCCAAACCGACCATGAAGGCGATGTTCTGATTTTCGAAGGCGATGCCAAGGAAGATCGCCAGAATGCCTAAGCCGACGGTGGCGTATTTGGAGATGCGCATTTCGGTCTGCTCATCCACGCGACCATGACGGAAGGCGCTGGCGTACAGGTCATGCGACAGTGCCGACGCGCCCGCCAGGGTCAGGCCGGAGACCACCGCGAGGATGGTGGCGAAGGCCACAGCGGAGATGAAGCCGAGGAACAGGTCACCGCCAATGGCGTGCGACAGGTGAATCGCCGCCATGTTGTTGCCGCCGATCAGCTTCTTGGCTGCATCCAGATACTCGGGATTGGTGGACACCAGGATGATGGCGCCGAAACCGATGATGAAGGTCAGGATGTAGAAATAGCCGATGAAGCCGGTGGCGAAAAACACCGACTTGCGTGCTTCCTTGGCGTCGGCCACGGTGAAAAAGCGCATCAGGATGTGCGGCAGACCTGCGACGCCGAACATTAGTGCCAGACCGAGCGAGATGGCGGAGATCGGATCTTTCACCAGGCCGCCCGGCGCCATGATGGCATCGTGTTTCGGGCTGATTTCAATGGCCTTGTTGAACATGGCGCTAAAATCAAAACCAAACGACCACAGCACGGCCAGCGCCATGAAGGTGGCGCCGGAGAGCAGCAGAATGGCCTTGATGATCTGCACCCAGGTGGTGGCCAACATGCCGCCGAAGGTGACATACAACACCATCAACACGCCGACGATAATCACCGCGTAGGTGTAGGGCAGGCCGAACAGCACTTCGATCAGCTTGCCCGCGCCGACCATCTGCGCGATCAGGTACATGGCGACCACCACTAGCGAGGCGATGGCGGCTACGGTGCGTACCGGAATCTGTGCCAGACGGTAGGAGGCCACGTCGGCGAAGGTGTACTTGCCGAGGTTGCGCAGCTTTTCCGCCAACAGGAACAACATGATTGGCCAGCCGACCAGGAAGCCGATGGAGTAGATCAAGCCGTCGAAACCGTTGGCATACACCAGTCCGGCGATACCGAGGAAGGAGGCAGCGGACATGTAGTCGCCTGCCAGCGCCAGACCGTTTTGCAGGCCGGTAATGCCGCCGCCGGCGGCGTAAAAGTCCTTGGTGGTGCGCGTGCGCTTGGACGCCCACCAGGTGATGCCCAGGGTTGCGGCAACAAAAGTGAGGAACATGACGACGGCGGGGATGTTCACCGATTTGGCGCTGGCGGTATCCGCAGCGAGGGCGATTCCGGCATAAGCCATGACGGCCAGACCCGCCGCAAGCAGCATCGGGCGCAGAATGATGGATGAGTTCATTGCACATGCTCCCGAAGTTCGGCGGTGAGGCGGTCAAACTCCTTGTTGGCGCGCAGGATGTACATCCCGGTCATGCCAATGGCGATCAGAATCACCAGGAAGCCGCCGAGAATGCCGACCGAAATCGGCGAGCCGGCGGCGATCTTGACGGCCAAAAGCGCGGGCTGGAAGGCGATCAGCAGGATGAAGGCAAAATAAATGGCCATCATGATGATGGCCATCGTCCAGTTATAGCGGTTGCGTTTGTCAACCAGTTCGACAAAACGCGCATCCGCGTGGATTTGCGTGGCCAGTTCGTGGTTCATGCCGTGCGACTCCTTTGTGTTTCGTTTTTATGAACGGCGAAAGGCTACGATACAGCGTGCTCACGGTAAACTGATTTTTTGCCAATTTAAGCAGCGACTTATATGCCGGACTGGTGTGCGTGACGCAGGCGGTGGTACGCATCCAGCAGCAGGGCGTGTCGCCTCATCCCTCCGTCGCGCCCAGGCAGGGCAGGCAGATCGGGCAGATACTCATCCCCCTGAATCAGGCGTTCGGCGCGCGCCAGTAGTTCATCGCCATGCAGTCGCGTCAGCACCGGGCGGAAGTCGTCGAGAGCGAGCTCTTTTTCGGTCTGAAAACGCAAAACATCGCTGACGGCACGCAGCAGGCGTGCGCGGGAGGGCGGCAAGCCGCCAAAATCCAGCGCCCATTGCAGATCAGCCAGCGCCTTTTTCTTCTTGCCCAGCGCCAGCAGCAACCAGCCGCGCAATTCGCCGACGCGCAGCGTTGCCCAGGCGGAGTCCGTATCCGCCAATAGACCGAGACATTCGGCAACCGGTTGTTCATCGGCAAAACCGTGCTCTTCAAGCGCCTTGAGCAGGGCGCGTTGCTCCACTGCATCCAGCACGGGCAGGCGGCGAAGCCAGTCACGCAGTGGCAGGGCGGCGTTGCTGTTGTTCTCTTGCAGATCGGCGGCGGGATAGACCTCGGAAAAGCCGGGAACCACAATGCGGCAGGCGTACACACCGAGATGCGGCAGATCGAGAATGTAGGCATCCCTGTCTTCAGCGTGAATCAGGCCGACAAGCTGCTGAAACTCCTCTTCGGTGCTGCCTGCGTAATCCCACTCGATAAATTCGATATCGGGCGTGCGATGGAAAAAATCCCAGGCAATCAGGCCGCTATGGTCGATGAAATGCGTTTCCATATTGGACGGATCGGCCACCGCTTCCAGATCAAACGAAGGCGGATGAAAGTCGCCAAGCTGGTCAAGGTCGCGTCCTTGCAAAAGCTCGGTCAGGGTGCGCTCCAGCGCAACTTCAAAGCGCGGATGCGCCCCCCAGGAGGCGTACACTCCGCCGTTGTGCGGGTTGAGCAGAATCACGCTCAGCACCGGATAGCGCCCGCCAAGTGAAGCGTCCTTGACCAGAATCGGGAAGCCGCTGGCCTCAATCGTCTCGATGGCGCGCAGCACATGCGGATAACGCGCCAGAACCTCAGCGGGTACATCGGGCAGGCACAAGCCTTCACTGATGACACGATGGCGTACATGGCGCTCGAAAATTTCAGCCAGACACTGGGTGCGCGCCTCGGCGGGTGTGTTGCCCGCCGCCATGCCATTGCTGGCAAACAGGTTGGCAAGAATGTTGACCGGCACAAACACTTCTTCACCGTCGCGCTGGCGCACAAAGGGCAGGGCGCAAATGCCGCGCCCGCCAAAACCGGCGTTGCGATCAAGCAATTGCTGTGAAGTCAGCTCGCCATGCGGGTTCCAGGCTTCGAGCATGGCGGCATCCATCAAACCGGCGGCCACAGCCTTGTCGATGGATTTGGCCTTGTTTTTTGCCAGCGCAAACCAGCGTTCACGCGGATGATGCACCCAGTCGGCCAGCGCCAGCTCGTCGCCGAAATCGTAATCGGAAAAGAAATACTGTGTGGCCAAGCGCTCGAAATATTCCCCCAGTGCCGAAGCCAACGCTGCCTTGCGGCTGGCGCCCTTGCCATTGGTGAACAGGAAGGGTGCGCGCTTGTCGCGGATATGCACCGACCAGACATGCGGCACGGGGTTGAGCCAGCGCGCTTCTTCAATGTCGAAGCCGAGCTCGGCAAGGCGGGCAAACATACGCTCAATCGAGACTTCGAGCGCGGCATCCTTGCCGGTGATAAAGGTTTGTTCGGTCATGGCGTTCGATCCGGTTAATGCGCTGTGATGCGGCTAATCTAACATGCACAGCGACTCACAGGGCTGCGCTTTGGCTTTAACTGTGGGAGCATTTCGGGATCATAGAAACAACTGGCTGGCGGGCAGAAATGATGTCGGGGCGCGACAAATTAAAATCAGACACTGAAAGCACGCTGCAACAGCGCAGTCACCTTCAGCGCGTCGTGTTCGCGGTGCTTGGTCTGACATTTTTTGCGGTGGGCGTGGTGGGCGTGTTCGTGCCGGTGTTGCCAACCACGCCGTTCATGCTCGTGGCCTTGTGGGCGTTTTCCTTAAGCTCGCAGCGTCTGCATGATTATGTCTGGCATCACCCACACTTTGGTCAGGCTGTGCGCGACTGGAAAACCTATGGCGTAATTCCGCGCAAGGCAAAAGTCGGTGCGCTTGCGATGATGGCGCTGAGCGCTCTGATCCTGGCCTTGTTCAGTCGGATGCCGTTGTGGGGTATGGCGGTGGCGTGGGTTGTGATGGCGGGTTCGGCCTGGTGGCTGTGGGGTAGGCCGGAGGCGATCAAAAACGAGCAATAATCATTGCTTGGCAATGATTATTGCTACGGCACGGAGAATTTTTGAATCCGAGGCGTGTTGGAAGCACCGTCGCGCCGTATCAATAACCTATTTATTTGATTGATTGTTGCTTCGGCCTTCCCACGCTTTTCAAGTAGTGGCATTGCTTCAGCCATGGTCACAAATTCAAACTTCACCTGGCCGAATCAATAGCCCGCACCCCACCCGCCGCCCTTCGCTGGCAAGGATGTTATAGATGCGGCAGGCGCTTGGCGTGCTGACAAACTCCAGCCCCATCGAATGACGGGCGAAGAAGCGTATCACCTGTGGGCTGGGCACGCTTTGCTGCGCGCCCGTGCCGATCACAACCAGCTCGGGATCATCTTGCAACAGGGCGGCGAGCGTGTCCTCGTTCAGATGTTGCGCATTGTGTACGGCCCAGTCGAGGCGGCGCTCCGGAGTGAGAATCAGGCTGGCGGTGTGGCGTTCGTTATTGATGGTGATGTGTGTTTCACCGTAGTTCTGGATAAGAAAGCGCTGGTCGCTAAGGTTAAGGTGTAATTTCACGGCAGTATTTTCGGTTTTGAGCGTCGTTTGACAGTTTAAGGGCTGCGTCCTAATGTTGCCCGCTTTCCCGCAACAAAACACCGTGTGATCGTCATGTCCAATACCCAACTCAATCCTGTGCGCAAATCGTCCAAACTGGCCAATGTCTGCTACGACATTCGCGGGCCGGTGATGGCGCGAGCGCAGCAGATGGAGGAGGAAGGGCATCGCATCATCAAACTGAATATCGGCAACCCCGCGCCATTCGGTTTTGAAGCGCCGGAAGAGATCATGCAGGACGTGATTCTGAATCTGGGCAGCGCCTCGGGCTATTCGGATTCCAAGGGGCTGTTTTCCGCGCGCAAGGCCATCATGCACTACACCCAGACCAAGGGCATTCGCGGGGTCAAGATTGACGATATTTACATCGGCAACGGCGTGTCCGAGCTGATTGTGATGGCGATGCAAGCCTTGTTGGAGAACGATGATGAGGTGCTGGTACCTGCGCCGGATTATCCGCTGTGGACGGCGGCAGTCACCCTGGCGGGCGGTACGGCGCGGCACTATGTCTGCGACGAGCAGGCGGGCTGGTTTCCGGATATTGAGGATATTCGCAGCAAGATCACGCCAAAAACCCGCGCGATTGTGTTGATTAATCCGAATAATCCCACCGGGGCGGTCTATCCCAAAGAGGTTTTGGAGCAGGTGATTGAGGTGGCGCGCCAGCATCAGCTCATTATTTATGCCGATGAAATTTACGACAAGGTGCTGTACGACGGCGTGGAGCACACCTCGATTGCCTCTTTGGCTGATGATGTGCTGTTTGTGACTTTTGGCGGCTTGTCGAAGAACTATCGTGCCGCAGGCTACCGTGCCGGCTGGCTGATCGTGTCCGGCGACAAGCGCCATGCACGCGATTATATCGAAGGCTTGACCATGCTGGCTTCGATGCGTTTGTGCTCGAATGTTCCGGCGCAACATGCGATTCAGACTGCGCTGGGCGGCTACCAGAGCATTGATGATCTGGTGACCGCGGGCGGGCGTTTGCTGCGCCAGCGTGATCTGGCGCATGAAATGCTGACTTCGATTCCCGGCGTGAGTTGTGTCAAGCCGCAAGGCGCGTTGTACATGTTCCCGCGCCTGGATCCTGCGGTGTATCCGATTGAGGATGACCGTCAGTTCATTCTGGAGTTGCTGGAAGAGGAGCGTGTGTTGGTGGTGCAAGGAACCGGTTTCAACTGGTTTGAGCCGGATCACTTCCGCCTGGTTTTCCTGCCGAATATGGATGATTTGACCGAAGCGCTGCAACGCGTTGAGCGCTTTTTGGAGCAGTATCGCAGGCGTTATCGTTGAGGTCTGTCGCCTCTTTTCGTCGTGACGTTCGGGTAGAATGTCCGCAACAATTCAAGAACTGAGTGTGTACGATGAACCCTGTAAAGGTTGGCTTGTTAGGCTTGGGGACGGTCGGCGGCGGTACGGTCAATGTATTGCGCCGCAATCAGGATGAGATTTCGCGTCGCGCCGGGCGCGGTATTGAGGTGGTGGCCGCGTCGGTGCGCCATTTGGATGCGCCGCGCATTTGCGATACCACTGGCATACGCATGACGACCGATTCGTTTGCCGTGGTCAACGATCCCGAGGTGCAGGTCGTCTGCCTGTTGCTTGGCGGTGAGGAGCCTGCGCGTGAGTTGGTGTTGCGCGCGATCGAGTTGGGTAAGCATGTCGTCACGGCCAACAAGATGCTGATTGCTCTCCACGGCAACGAAATTTTCCGCAAGGCGCATGAAAAAGGCGTGGTGGTGGCTTTTGAGTCGGCAGTTGCGGGCGGCATTCCCATTATCAAGGCGATTCGCGAGGGGCTTGCGGGCAACCGTATCGAATGGCTGGCGGGTATCATCAACGGCACCGGCAACTTCATTCTGACCGAGATGCGCGACAAGGGGCGTGATTTTGCCGATGTGCTCGCCGAGGCGCAGCGTCTTGGCTACGCCGAAGCCGACCCGACCTTTGATGTGGAAGGCATCGATGCTGCGCACAAGCTTACCATTCTGGCTTCCATTGCCTTCGGCATTCCGTTGCAGTTCGACAAGGCGGCCATTGAGGGCATTACCCGCATCACGCGGGATGATGTGGGCTACGCCGAAGCCTTGGGCTATCGCATCAAGCATTTGGGCATCGCACGCCGCACTGACAAGGGCGTGGAACTGCGTGTGCATCCGACCCTGATTCCCGAGCGACGTCTGATTGCCAATGTGGACGGGGTGAAGAATGCCGTGCTGGTGATGAGCGATGCTGTGGGGCCGACCTTGTATTACGGCGCCGGCGCCGGTGCGGATGCCACGGCTTCGGCTGTGGTGGCCGATCTGGTGGACGTGGTGCGCACCATGACGGCTGATCCGGAAAACCGTGTGCCGCACCTGGCTTTCCAGCCGGATGCCTTGCGTGATCTGCCCATTTTGCCTATGTCCGAGGTTGAAACGGCGTATTACCTGCGTCTGACCGCCGAAGACCGTCCGGGGGCGCTGGCGGACATTACGCGCATTCTGGCGGATGAGGAAATCAGCATTGAGGCTATTCTGCAAAAAGAAGCCCCGGTGGATGAAACCGATATTCCGGTCATTATTCTGACTCACCGCGTGAAAGAG
>CALKWL010000319.1 GCA_938004235.1 uncultured Gammaproteobacteria bacterium | reverse complement strand
CTTTCAAAAGGCTGGCGCCAAAGGATTCGCCGTGGCGAACGGCCTGGGCACGCATGACGACCTCGCCAGCATTCAGCGTCAGGTGGCGGCAGCCAGCGTAGGTGTCGCGCCAACCCAGGATGTGAACATTCAGTTTGATGTGGTTGCGGGCACGCAAAGCGTGAGCTGTAATTCCACCATTGCGCTCGCCGACACCTTGCTGCCCGTCAGCGGCCAGATCGCCGATTTACGCTTCTACATCTCCAACCTTGCCCTGATCGACGACAAAGGCGCGCGGGTGTATGTCACCCTGAACTCAAATGACAACCAGGCCAATGGCGTGGCCTTGCTGGACTTTGAAAACGGCACCGGGCTGTGCACCAAAGGCACGCCAGCCACCTACACCCGCATTAGCGGCAGGGTTCCTGCGGGCAATTATGTCGGCATGAGCATGACGCTTGGCGCGCCGATTTACGCCGCACAGTTCCAGTCAGGCCTGAACCACAGTGACACCACCGCCGCCACGACCCCTGCCCCGCTGCAACTCCAGTCCATGGCCTGGAACTGGCAGGGTGGACGCAAATTCACCAAGATCGAGTTCACACCCGATGCGGGCGCCAACTGGCCGGTGCATATCGGCTCGACCGCCTGCAAAGGCATCAACCCAAGTTCGGGCGATGTTCTGTTCTGCGGCAATCCGAACCGCGGCGACTACGTGTTCGCCAGCTTCAACGCCGCAACACAAAAGATGGTGCTCAATCTTGAGTCGCTGTTTGCAGGCTCGGATGTCACCAAGAACAAAGCGGGCGCCAAAGGCTGCATGTCCGCCACCGACGATCCGGAGTGCCCAGCTGTGTTTGCCGCGCTGGGTATCGACCTTGCGACCGGGATGACGACCAACGGCGGCAACGACCAGAAAATCTTCAGCGTACGCAGCAAATAACAGGCATGAAAGCTGATCTCTCCAATCTGTGGAGCACCCTCGCCATCATGCTGCTGACCGTCAGCGTCATCGGCTGCGGCGGCGGGGGGACGACCACAGTCGATAGCAGCGCCGCCGCAAGCAGCGACGGCAGCTGGTCTTGGGACTTACCCAAAAATTTTCCACAGCCGCAGGTGCCGGCAGACAACCCCATGTCCGAAAGCAAATTTCAGCTTGGACGTCGGCTTTTCTACGACACCCGGCTTTCTGGCAATGGCAGCAAAGCCTGCGCATCCTGCCATTTACAAAACCTGGCGTTCACCGATGGCAAGGACTTTTCCAGCGGTTCGACCGGCCAAAAGACACTGCGCAGCTCGATGCCACTAGCCAACTCGGTCTATCACCCCACGCTCACCTGGGCCAATCCGACGCTCACCACGCTGGAAAAGCAGATGGAAACCCCGCTGTTCAGCGCCGACCCGGTGGAAATGGGAGTCAACGACGCCAACCGCAGCGAAGTGCTGCAAAGATTGCGCAACGACACCGACTACGTTGCCCGTTTCAAGGCTGTCTTTCCGCAAACATCTGATCCGATCAGCTTTGACAACATCATCAAGGCCATCGCCACGTTTCAGCGTGGAATTCTGTCGGGCAACTCGCGTTTCGACCGCTACCAACGCGGTGAAATCGCCCTCACGACGGCGGAGGTGCGCGGGCTCAACCTGTTCAACTCCGAAAAGGCCGAGTGTTTTCACTGCCACGCCGGTTTCAACTTTAACGATCAGGTGTTGTATGCCGGTCAACGCGTGGTGGAAAAACCCTTCCACAACACCGGGCTGTACAACCTGGCCAACTCGGGCGCGTACCCGATTCCCAACCGCGGCGTTTTCGAGATCACCCTCAACCCACCCGACATGGGCGCCTTCCGCGCCCAGAGCCTGCGCAATGTCGCCATGACCGCCCCCTACATGCACGATGGCAGCCTGGCCAGTCTTGAGGAAGTGCTGGATTTCTACGCGGCGGGCGGGCGCAACATTACCGAAGGCCCCTACACCGGAGATGGGCGCAGTAATCCCTACAAGAGCGAGCTCATCACCCTGATTGATCTCAACGCGCAGGAAAAAGCCGACATCATCGCCTTTCTGAAAACCCTGACCGATGACGGGCTACTGACCAACCCGCGTTACGCCAATCCCTTCAGCACCACGCCATGAACCTCCATCCACCCCATCTCACGCGCGCCGCGCTGTTCATACTTCTGCTGGCCGCAGGACTAAACACGGGCGCAGCTGACCATGCGTCCGGCGCATTGCCCGGCGCGACATGGCAGTGGAATCTGCCCGCGCATATTCCAGAACCGCGCGTTCCAGACGACAACCGCATGAGCGAGGCAAGTTTTCAACTGGGACGCCGACTGTTTTATGACCCGCGCCTATCAGCCAACCAGACGATTTCATGCGCGTCCTGCCACCTGCAACATCTGGCATTCACCGACGGCAAGGCCGTATCGCTGGGTTCGACCGGCGAACGTACCGCGCGCAGTTCACCCAGTATTGCCAATGCGGCGTATCACCCCACCATCACCTGGGCCAACTTTTCCATCCAGTCGCTAGAACGCCATGCGACCGTGCCCCTGTTCGGCGACAACCCGATTGAAATGGGTCTGGACGACAACAACAAGGCGGCGGTCGTTGCACGCTTCCGTCAAGATCCGGATTACGCGACGCGCTTTGCCCAGGCCTTCCCTGGCGAAGCCGAGCCGGTCAACATGCACAACCTGATCAAGGCGCTCGCTGCTTTCATGCGTGGAGTCACCTCGTTCAACACGCGCTACGACCAGATGAAGCAGGGACAGCTCGTGTTCAGGCCCGCCGAAGCGCGCGGTGAAAAACTGTTCTTTTCAGAGCGGGCGCAGTGTTCCCAATGCCACGGCAGCTTCAACTTCAACGACCAGGTTGTCAGCGCCGACTCGAAACATATCGCCACCCCCTTTCACAACACCGGCCTTTACAACATCGACGGTAAAGGCGGATTCCCCGAACCGAATCGCGGCATTTTCGAGCTCTCCGGCCAAGCCGAGGACATGGGCGCCTTCCGCGCGCCCAGCCTGCGCAACGTCGCCGTCACCGCCCCCTACATGCACGACGGCAGCGTGGCGACGCTGAAAGAAGTCATCGACTTTTACGCTGCACACGGGCGCAACATCGACGCGGGCGCCAACGCGGGCGACGGGCGAAACAACCCGCACAAGGATCCGCGCATCAACCGCATTGAACTGAGCGCAGGCGACAAGGCGGATCTTCTGGCGTTTCTGCACACCCTGACCGACGACAGCCTGCTCACCAACCCTCGCTACGCCGACCCGTTCCAGGTTTCAGCGCATCCTGCTCACGCCCCGTCGAAGAAGTAAATCATGCCGCGCACACCCAAAGCTCACGCTCCATCCATCCATGCACGCGCCTTGCTACTCATGAGCTGCGCACTCGCCACAGGGGGCGCGCATGCCCACGGCACGGAGCAGCACGCCGACGAAACCGTGCCGGGACTCACCCTCTCCCTAGGCGCCGGGGTGAATTACATTGATGCTGCCAACCCCTACCCTACCCCACGCATTGAGGGCGTGCTGGGTGCGGGCAGCCCCGAATCCGACCTGCGCGGCGAACACCTGGAATACATCGAATTTGGCACACGGGCACGCTTCACCCCGCAACTGGATGGCCACCTGCGCGTCACCTACCACGGCATGGACGGCGGCAGCACCGATCTGGAATCGCTCTGGCTGAGTGCACGCGCCCCCGATTGGGGAAGCGCAGCTCGTCTTGGCCGACAGGAACTCCCCCTGGGCTTTGAAAACCTGATTCATGACCATGCCCGCAGCTTCGGCATCGCCCCCATGGCCATGCGCGCCGATGTCCATGATGGCTGGTCGGCAGACGGCTTGCGCGTCGATATTGAATTGCCTGCCAACTTCAGTCTCGGCGGCGGCCTCTGGAACAACACCGCCTACCCCGGCGCGGATGCAGGCGGCATCAATCTCGCCACCGCCAACCTGAGCTGGCACGGCAAGCCCTGGCAGGCGCAAATCGCTTACGCCAACGCCGATGCCGATGGACGCGCATTGCTCACGACCGGCCAGGGCGGCCACACCCACAGCGCCCCAAGTTGCAGCGGCGCGCCCACTCTCAACCGGGTATGTTTCGATGGCCGGGTGCACCTGCTCGTTCTCGCCGCGCGCTGGCAACCCGAAACTACGCCTTGGTGGTTTGGCGGCGAGTACTGGTATCGCAAAGAGAGCGGCGTGATCGACAGCATCTATGGCACGCCCGACTACACGGGCAAAACCGGCGGCGGGTGGATAGATCTTGGCTATCGCTTCAACTCGAAGTTTTCGCTGGCCGCGCGCCTGGAACAACTGCAAATGAGCAACTATCTCAATGGCGCCAACGCCGCCTTGATCGCCCAGCAGGCTGGCATTGCCAATGCAGACCAAACGCCCATCGGCGCAGGTCTTGTCGCCGAATGGTATCCGCTACCGGAACTGCGACTGGTCGCCGAATGGCACTACAGCACCCTCAATGAACAAAGCGACAACATCGTGATGCTGCGTGCGCAGGTTCTGTTTGAAAAGAACATGTTCTGAGAACCTGTTCAAAGTCTCGATCAACGGATGCAGTGCAAGCGAAAAACCGACGAAAAAGCACCGCATAGACGCACGATGCAAGCATTTTGAGGCGGTTTTGCGCCGCAATGCGCTGTTCAGTGAGACGTTGAACAGGTTCTGACTGTGCTATGCCCCGCCCACCCAAACACAACACCCGCCGCCTTCGCGCTCATCAATGCCCATGCGCCAGCCTTGAGCTTCGGCCAGTTGGCGAGCAATCGCCAGACCCAGTCCGCTGCCGCCGGTCACGAGGTTGCGAGAGGGCTCAAGACGCGTAAAAGCCTGGAACACGCGCTCACGCTGTTCCAGCGGAATGCCCGGGCCACGATCCAAAACCTCAAAGCGCCACCCAACCGCGCTGCAATGCAGCACCAGTTCAACCCCTTGCTGTTGGCTATAACGCCAAGCATTGTCGAGCAGATTCCCCAAAATGCGCTCCAATGCCAACGC
>CALKWL010000318.1 GCA_938004235.1 uncultured Gammaproteobacteria bacterium | reverse complement strand
ACGGCGACCACCGAGATCTACAATCTTTCCCTACACGACTCTCTTCCGATCTATGACAAGCACACTGCAAGGATGACGTATGGCTAAGCCTGAAGATACCCAACCCAATCCAAAACTGGCATCCAAAGCGTTCACTCAGCTGGTTGGAACGTTCAAGGATCGAATTTCAGGCATGTTCGATCAACTGGTGGATGTTTTGCTCGGCATGGCGGAAAAGACTGCCTCGGTCAAGGATCAACATCTGTACTTCGATTCCATGCGCACGCTGCGTCAGTCGCGCGGAGAAATCATTGAGGCTTTCGAACAGAACCTGACGGAAATGGCTCAAAATCCGCAGGCGGCTGAGACAGCGGCCATGCCGACCAGTATCGACACGCTGGAGCTGGTAAGTGAAGACGCCATGAACGAGAGCGTTACCATCAACAAATTGGCGCAGCGCATCAGCAACCGGGCTGGAGAAGAAATCAATTCGCTCGATATTCGTATCGACTCCATCAGCGACGACGAAAATATCCTGAGCATCACGCCTGAAATCGCTTTGCGCGCGCTTGAAGCCTCTCTGCGTAAAGCCTCACTGGAGTTTGAAACCCGGCAGGTTGTGTACCAGATTATCGAACAACAGGCCGTGCACTCTCTGGCCAATGTGTACGCTGAAATGAACCAGTGGATGATTAACCAGGGCGTCATGCCGCGCATTCCGCTGGGTTATGTTCGTCGCGGCGTCGCGGGGCGACGCAAGAGCATGGTTGAACCCATAACCATCCACCCGGAAGCTGCGCCGGAAAGCATGGTGGCTGCGGAGCCTGCATCTGACATGGCGAGTGAGATCAGAGGATTGCGTTCATTCGCGGACGAAATGAAACAAGGCATCGAGGGCATGCAGGGCTATGAGGCTCCATTTCCAGGCGGCTCGCCCCTCCCTCATTTTGATCCGGCAGGCGCGGGACTGACAGGTGCTCCGATTTACCCTCCAGAACAAGCGCCCTACTTCGAAAACCCGATGGTTGGCGGGGCAGGGGCACAGCTCGCTGGGGTTCAGGGCGCCGCGCCAGAATGGCCTTGGCATGGCGAGGTCAGCGAACTGCACATTCCCTGGCTGCATCAACAGTTGGAAAAGCTCAAGGCACACGACAAAAGTCCGATCACCAAGGCGTTGGCGCGCATCTCTCCCGCACTCAACTCAGCGGCTTCGCGTGATTTGAGCATTTTGCATGATCGCCGTCACCCCATGCGTCGTGCGCTCACCCTGCTTGAAGATCTGGTGATTGACCTGGACAGTGAAGACGGTCTGGATGACATCAATGCCGAAATCACCCAGATGGTGGACTTAATGGAGGTGCGTGCCGCCAGTGGTCCAGGCTTCTGGCTGCATGTGGTCAAGTACCTCAATTACCTTAAAGAAGAGCTGCACAACCGCTTATGGAGTGAAGACCACGACGCCGACCACCAGGAGCGGGTGCGCCTGGCTCGCCGCCTGGCCACACGCCAGATCCAGATGCTGATGCGCGACAAGCGCGTTACCCCTGCTTTGCAACGCATTCTTACCCAGATGCTTGGGCCGGCCTTGGCAATTCTCATGCTGCGCCACCGCCATGACCGCGACTCTCAGGTTTTGAAAGGCGCCTTGCAACTCATCAATGACGTCATCGAGAGCGTGCAGGATTTGCCCGCCTCACTGGAAAACATGCACTACCTGGAGCACGCCTCGGGCAAGGCATTGATTTTGCAGTTGCAGGGCTTTTTCATGGGCTTCTCCGGGTTCAACTCCGAACTCATTGCCGAGATACTGACGCACCTCGAACAGGAGCAAACACACATCCTCAACGCACTTGAGGCACGCAATACCCAGGCGACGCTTCCCATGTTCTCGGCGCATCGTGCGCACAAGAACAACGAAGAGAAGGTCGTGCTGCACCTGCCCGCCCTACCCAACCCGAATGAAGTCGTTGCCAACGACATCATTGAGGTCGCTGAGTTTACCGAAACGCCTCCAGAGCCTCCAACCCAGCCCGAACGCACGCCGGAAGAGGTCGTAGTTGTCGAAGAAGAGCCCGAAACAGAGCCGGCAGCTCCCCTACCGCCCCCTTCATCACTCATACCGGTGCCGGAGGAACCTCCAGCCCTGACCGAGCCTGACCTGACCGCACTGAACAACCTGGCGCTGGACGCCTTGCTGGAAAAGCTGCACCGCGAACATCGTTTTACCTGGTTCCAGGTTCCCGCTTGTGAAGGCTGCAACTTACGCCGTCTGATGTTCGGTGCCTATGATCATGCACGCCGCCTCGTCATGTTCTGCAATGTTCGTCAGGAACCCACGCTCACCATCAGCGTGGTGGAGTTTGATTCAGGGCTGAAGTCAGGAGCGACGCGCCCGATTTACGATGAGCCCGATATTAATCGGTTGATTGCCGACTATTTGAAATCTTGCGCGGCTTGCGCGCAGTAGTTCCAATCAATCCACACAAAGAAACAGCCCCCGGAAAGGTCGTTCCGGGGGCTGTTTCTTTGTGGATTTCACACGGGGAGCGTCATGTGTGCGGTGAGCGGGTCATTGCACGTTGTGACCATCAATCATCGTCCTGATCGAATTTCTAGAAGTGCCCTTGAGCAATTCAGGCTCGGCGCCAGCGCGTGCCTCCTGCACCGTCCTCCAGTACCACGCCCTGCTTGAGCAGTGCATCACGAATTTCGTCCGACCTTGCAAAATTCTTTGCGGCACGCGCCACCAAGCGTTCGTCGATCAGCGCTTGAATGCTTGCCTCATCCAGCCCGCCTTCATGAGGCTCGCCGCGCAGGTAATCCTCCGGCGACATCTGCAAAAGTCCAAGGACGTCGGCGAGGTATCTGAGCGTCGATGCCGCAGAGCTACGCGCTTCGCCCGCCTGCCGATGAATTTCCCCAGCCAGATCAAAAAGCACGGCGATGGCAACCGGCGTATTGAAATCATCATCCATGGCCGTGAAGAAGCGCTCTTCAAAGGCCGCCAGACGCGGAGCCTCTTCCGTTCCTGCATCACGCAATGCCGTGTACAGGCGCGTTAAGCCCTGACGCGCCGCGACGAGCTGCGCATCGGCATAATTCAACGGGCTGCGGTAATGACTATTCAAAATAAAGAAACGCACTTCCTCGGCGCGAAAGTCCTTCAAAACTTCGCGTACCGTGAAGAAATTATTCAATGATTTCGACATTTTTTCTTCATTGATGCGCACAAAGCCGTTGTGCATCCAATAATTTACATAATGACAACCCGTGGCGGCTTCACTTTGCGCGATTTCATTTTCATGGTGTGGAAACTGCAA
Source organism: uncultured Gammaproteobacteria bacterium (assembly GCA_938004235.1). Lineage (GTDB taxonomy): Bacteria > Pseudomonadota > Gammaproteobacteria > Halothiobacillales > Halothiobacillaceae > Thiofaba. The sequence continues at coordinate 1,935 of CALKWL010000318.1, read as the reverse complement.
ATCCATACCGCCGCCGTGAATATCGAAACTATGTCCCAAGCAGGTGGTCGACATGGCTGAACATTCAATATGCCAACCCGGACGGCCTGCTCCCCACGGCGCATCCCAAGCGGGCTCGCCGGGCTTGGCCGCTTTCCAGAGCACAAAATCCAGCGGATCGTCCTTGGCCTCGCCAATTTCAACCCGCGCCCCGGCGCGCAAATCATCCGGATTTTTTCCGGACAGGCGACCATAGCCTTCGAATCGACTCACGTCGTAATACACATCACCATTCTCCGCGCGATAGGCGTAGCCCTTTTCGATCAGAGCGCCAATCATCGCCAGCATTTCAGGAATGGCTTCGGTGGCGCGCGGCTCATGGTTCGGGCGCAGACATCCAAGTGCATCGGCATCTTCGTGCATGGCATCGATAAAACGCTGGGTAAGCGTCTGGATGGATTCGGCGTTTTCTGCCGCACGTTTGATGATCTTGTCGTCAATATCCGTGATGTTGCGCACATAGGTCACCTCATACCCCATGTGACGCAGATAGCGGTATACCATGTCGAACACCACCATGACTCGCGCGTGTCCCAGATGACAATAGTCGTATACCGTCATACCGCACACGTACATGCGCACCTTGCCGACTTCAATGGGAACAAACAGACGCTTTTCACGGGACTCAGTGGAATGAATGTGCAGCATGATGACCTGGTAAAAACAACGCTAAAAACCCGTTTACACACTTGCTAAACGGAGTCTTCGGATTAAAGCAAAAAAGCCACACGATAAGGCATGGCTTTTTACAAAACGCTCAAACCGTCGGACATCACCGACGGCTGTTCTAATTCGCGAGAATTAGAAGCGGCGCGGCGGACGCGAGTCAAAACCGCCGTCACGGCGGGGAGGACGCGCTTCGCGCGGCTGGGCTTCGTTCACACGCAGGGTGCGTCCGCCCAAATCCTGACCATCCAGCGCCTTGATCGCGGCCATGCCTTCTTCCTTGTTTGGCATTTCAACAAAACCAAACCCCTTGGAACGGCCTGTGTCACGATCCATTACCACCTTGGCGGAGGCGATTTCACCGAAAGACTCGAAAGCCTGACGAAGTTCTTCGTCGTCGGTACGGAAGGACAGGTTGCCTACATAAATATTGATCATAAAAACTCGATCTACAAACGTGCGTCATGGAAAAACAGCACCAGAAACCCGCCATGACGCGACCTAAGCTTACTGATGTGACCCGGAGGTCTTGAGTACATGCACCCGAAAGCTCAAGTGCGAGGCTATCGTAAGCCGGAACAACGAGGAAGCGAAGTCTTTTTTCAGCCGAATCCATGGATTTGGCCAATTTATTTGCACCTCCAAGACGCGATATGATGCTGCCTCGCCAATTAACTTGAGTTTCAGCCGCATGTCCGCCCAACCACGCATCCAGATTTCCACCCGCCTTGGCAACATCATTGTTGAACTTGATGCCGCTGCCGCCCCCAAAACCGTGGCCAACATCCTGAGCTATGTGGATGAAGGCTTTTACGCCGGAACCCTGTTCCACCGCGTCATTCCGGGGTTCATGATCCAGGGCGGCGGACTGACCCCCGACATGGCCAACAAGCCCAACCATGCCCCTATCGAAAACGAGGCGGCCAATGGTCTGAAAAATGATCGTGGCACCCTAGCCATGGCGCGCACCTCCATTCCACATTCAGCCACCAGTCAGTTTTTCATCAACCTCAAGGACAACGACTTTCTGAATTTCAGCAGCCCAAGCCCGCAAGGCTTCGGTTATTGCGTATTTGGCAAGGTGGTTGAAGGTATGGACGTGGTGGATACCATTGCCAAGCAACCCACCGGCAACCGTGCAGGGCATGGCGATGTTCCGCGTGAAGACATCCTGATTGATAGCGTAGATCGGAAGAGCACACGTCTGAACTCCAGTCACGTCAGTCAATC
>CALKWL010000317.1 GCA_938004235.1 uncultured Gammaproteobacteria bacterium | reverse complement strand
TGGCGCAGCGCGAAGCCTTGTTCGCCGAGCTGGTGTTCGGGGAACCGTCGGCGTTTGTTCCCGCTGACATGCGCGGCGGCTTGGCCAAGCTGGTTTCTGCAACGCCAGGAGATTTCTCAAACGTCCAGCGCCAAATCACACTTCTAGGGGACCCGTTGGACGCGGGTGATTTTCTGCGCCGTCTCGTGCTTGAGTGTTCGATGAAGCATGCTAACTCGGTGGGTCGGATGGGGTTTTTACATTGACCATTACCCTGTCTTCCCATGAAATCCTTGCCCAGGCATTGCGGGAAATGTGTCGACTGAGGAATAGAGCTTCTTCTATTTGGTTGCACTGAAAACCCGATATAGATATAGTTTTTGCTGATATATCTATCCACACATGTGTATGAACAAAAGGAGTCGTTTGATGAGTAAAAAGGCTGCTGCGGGTGCGCATCTCCGCCCCCTTGTTCGATTTATCAATTGAACCACAAGGCTTCCATTCGAAGGGAAGCTAGAAGCTGAGTTTCATCGTCGCAACAAAAGTGCCCGATACGATGCGTTATCAGCGGCGGATCGTGCCCCAATTGATGTCATTTTTGTTCAGCCAAACGACATGCCCCCTCTCGATCGCCGTATTGACAGTAACGACTGCATCGATTTCCTCGGATGCTACGTGCCGCTCGAACCTGGTTTTGGACGAGAAGTGGTGTTTATTTGCCCAGAGCGTATTTTGGATGCGTCAATACGTCTTCAGCGCGATACGGTCGCGCCACCCGCTAAATGTAATCTTGAAAGAATCTATAGTTCCTTGATTTTGATGGTGATTTTTCACGAGCTATGTCATGCCGAGATGGCCGAGGCGTTCCAGGTAAAATCCACTGGGGATGAATTGAACGAGGCCTGTGTCGCGGGCGCAGTCCAGAAGGTGGGGCCGAGCTTGACCAGCCCACGATCAGCCTATCAGTTTGATTGCCCATACTTTATTGAAGAGTCGATTGCGACAGCATTCGGGCTTACTTTCTTTTCCAAGGAAAATGAAAGCTGGTTGTGGGATTTTGTAGAAAACCAGCCATATGGATATAAGCATGGATTGAACTGGAGGTTGTCCGGAAAGGGTCTCTATCTAACAATGGCGAGCTGGTGCGACGCTAAGAAAAAACTAGTCGAAGAGTATGTGTTTTTCGATAAACGCGGAGATGACCATTTTGGAAAGGTCATTTCAAATTTAAAAGCCGGTACGCCGCAAGGGAAAGTGGACTTTCTTGATGTTTCGGCAAAGTATCATGAAGCACAGCGTGCGCGCTGGGCGAAGCATTATAAGACGATTGGATCGCTTGAAGGTATTCATACATTTAAGGTGCTAGATAAAAAATTTTCCGGCGTATTCGATCTTTCTGGGGACCCTCAGATAGTGAGCAATATTTTAGGGATTGCTTTGATGGATAATATTTCAGGTGTTTGGCATTCAGATCCGAGAATTAGAGAAATCATGAATAGACGTATAGAGGGGGAAAGTCAGATTGAAAGAATGCTTCTTATCCAAGAAGAGCTTATCTATTCCGGTCTTGAGGATTTTGCGCAGTTGTAGTTTTTTAATGTTTTTGTTTTTATGCTTACGGTTAATGGTTTATGTGTAAGGGGCGCGTATGTCTATAAATGCAGGAATTGATATTAGTCATCAAGTAGATGTTATTTATTCTTTGCTTAATATTTTGAGGAAAAATAATCCTGCTCTAGCAAAGTGGGCAAATCCAGTATTGAAGTTGGCGTGCCGCAAGTTGGAGGTGTTTGCTGTGCCGAGCGTGTCTGTCGAGGCTGCCAATCGCGCTGCTGGAGATGGTGTGCCAGGTGACTTGTCGGATTATTGTTGGGAGGATCAGGTGAAAGACAAGAAAATGAGAGATAAAGGTAGAAAAATTTTTCACTGGGATCACGTTTATCCCGTGTCCCAGATGGTGCAGGCTTTGAAGGGTATCAATCCTTTAGATAAATCCGAAATTGAGCGCGTAGCCAGACTAACTGCAGTTGCTTGGATTCTGAAGTGTGAGAATACGGTTCTAGACCTGAAGGGATATAGATCGAATCGCCCTTCCGATCCGCTGGAAGCTTATAAAGAATGCGGAATAGAGCTTGTTTAGCGGTATGCATCCGAAGCGTCAGATAGCGAGTTCTGTTTAAGCGTACAGCGCTGCTGCTTTCCCCACCTGCGCAGTCACAACCCGCCGAAGTTCCGGGGGCTCAAGCACTTCTACTTTGTCGCCAAAACCCAGCAACCAACGGAGTAATTGTCCGGTGGCTGGCACGGTGGCGGTGATTTGGGCGTCGAAATCCGATCCGTCTTCTTCGTCTTCTGTGCGCTGAGATTCGGTCAGCGGGCAGTCGCGCAGAAGTTCGGCGACATAGCCGCGTGCGCGGAACACGAGTTGAATGTGTTCGCCGCCGCCGAAATCTGCCTGGCCCAGAAGAATTGTCTTTTGCAAATCAAAGGTGGGGTCTTGCCGCGCGCTTGTGTTGCCGACTTCGGCATGGAGAAAGCGGTGCAAGGCGTACATCCGCACCGGTGCCACCTCATCGTTTTTCAGCGCATAGAGATAGACCCGCGGCCCGCGTTGCATGAGCGCCTGGGGATGCAACACAGGCTCGGTACGTTTGTCGTCAGCGTCGATGTATCGCACGTTGAGCGTACGCGTCAGCGTGAGCGCCTCGAGTATCGCCGCTAGCACGGTATCGCTGACCTCTGCCGGAAGCAGTCGCTGTGTGTCGGTAACGATGCGCAGGGTGCTGTCATTGAGGCCGAAAGCACTGTTATCGCCGAGCAAATGCTGCCAGATATCTTCAAATCGTCGTGTCGGGAGTGTGTCTTTGACTAGCGTACGCATGCTCTTGAATGCGTAGTCGAGCATCAAGGGGTCCGGACCATCGATGTCGGTTCGCCGCCGATAGCGCTGTGGCTTGGTGCTGGGGCTAAGGATTTCTGCGCGCTCGGTGCGAACGAGTTCGCCGAGGTCTCGCTGGATTGCTCGTCGTTTCGCAGCATCACTGGCGCTGTCCTCATAGAGTTCGCCAAGGCGCTGTAGCAGGGCGCCCGGATCGGGGCAGTCGTCCGGATTCTTGTGCGTAGGAAGTGCCCGGAGCAAGCGCTCCAAACGTTCGATGCGATCTTGATGGACGGCCATAGTGTGAAATCCCGCGAGCGCAATGCTATGCGACAGAGTGTGACGCACTGTGCGCTTAAACTCCAGTCATACCCGAATTGATTGGAGGATGTTTTCGCAATGACCGACAAAAACCACCACCCGCTGTCTTCCCGAGATGTGCTCAAGCGAATTGGCTTGGGTGATGACAATTCCGAGCATTTTCTTCTGGATGTTGAAGACGTGCTGGAGTCGCCCCTTGAGGATCTTGCTAACGGCCTGCATGAGCGCTTTGTTTCGATGAATCACGCCCACGCGTTTGTAGCGGGTGATCTGGTGACGTGGAAAGCGGGCCTGAAGAACCGCCGACTACCGAAGTATGGCGAGCCGGCTGTAATTCTCGAGGTGCTTGATGCACCGGTTTTCGACACCGAGAAAGACTCGGGCAACGCCTACTTTCGTGAACCGCTCAGTGTCGTGTTGGGGGTGTTCCTGGATGAGGGACCGCACCGGGGGGACTTCATCACCTGGCACTTTGATGCCCGTCGTTTTCAACTTTGGACACCCAAGGAGGCCTGAGCAAGATCGGAAGAGCACACGTCTGAACTCCAGTCACGTCAGTCAATC